>NZ_RXHX01000042.1:0-48690 GCF_005930655.1 Pseudomonas sp. FSL W5-0299 | reverse complement strand
CTCCTACAAAGATCGACGTACACCCGGCTTTATGGAGCAACCCACTGTAGGAGCGAGGCTTGCCCGCGAAGAACGATGACGCGGTGTGTCAGGTCTGACGCCATCGCGAGCAAGCTTCGCTCCTACAAAGATCGACGTACACCCGGCTTTATGGATAAACGCGGCGCCCGCCCACAAGGCTGGCGCCGACAGTGGAACAACAAAAACAATCACTGTGAGGGATACCGATATGTCAGAACATGTTCAGCCCCTGGATGCCACGCTCAGCGTCGACACCAGCCCCGACACCCGCAAAGTCATCTTCGCGTCGTCACTCGGGACGGTGTTCGAGTGGTACGACTTTTTCCTCTACGGCGCCCTCGCGGCGGTGATCAGCAAGCAGTTTTTCGCCGGGGTCAACGACACCACGGCGTTTATCTTTGCGCTGATGGCCTTCGCCGCCGGTTTCATCGTGCGACCCTTCGGCGCGTTGGTGTTCGGACGGCTGGGGGACATGATCGGGCGTAAATACACGTTCCTCGCGACCATCGTCCTCATGGGCCTGGCGACCTTCTGTGTCGGGCTGTTGCCGACTTATGCGAGCATCGGCATCGCCGCACCAATCATCCTCGTGGTGTTGCGCATGCTTCAGGGCCTGGCCCTGGGCGGTGAGTACGGCGGCGCTGCCACTTACGTCGCCGAACACGCGCCGATGGGCAAGCGCGGTTTCCACACCAGCTGGATTCAGTCCACCGCCACCCTCGGCCTGTTGCTGTCGCTGCTGGTGGTGCTTGGCTGCCGTTATTTCACCGGCGACCAGTTTGAAGTCTGGGGCTGGCGTATTCCGTTTCTGTTTTCCATCGTGCTGCTGGGCATCTCGACCTGGATTCGCTTGAGTCTTCACGAGTCGCCGGCCTTCGTGAAAATGAAAGAGGAAGGCAAACTCTGCAAGTCGCCGCTGCGCGATTCCTTCGGTAAATGGGAAAACCTCAAAGTCGTACTGATCGCCCTGTTCAGCATCAACGCCGGGCAAGCGGTGACCTTCTACGCCGCACAGTTCTATGTGCTGTTTTTCCTCACGCAGTTCCTGAAGATGGACCCGGCGTTGGCCAACAGTCTGCTGATTGTCAGCGTGATTATCGGCGCGCCGTTCTTCATCTTTTTTGGCTGGCTGTCGGACAAGGTCGGGCGCAAACCGGTGCTGATGATCGGCCTGTTACTGGCGACTGCGTTGTACTTCCCGATCTTCAAGTCCATCGCCCACTACGCCAACCCGGCCATCGACCAGGCCAGCCGTCAGGCACCGATTACCGTACTGGCCGACCCGGCCACCTGCACCTTCCAGTTCGACCCGGTGGGCAAGGCGAAATTTGACAGCCCGTGCGACAAGGTCAAAACCTTCCTGGTGAAGCAGGGCCTGCCCTACACGAGCGAAGCCGCACCGGCCGGCAGCGACGTGCAGGTCAGCGTCGGTGACGTGAAACTGGATGGCTTCGACGAAGCAGCCCTGCGCGGTGCGGTGACCTTGGCGGGGTATCCGTCACAAGCCGATACGCAACAGGTCAACAAGCCCATGATCGTGGGACTGATGGTGGTGCTGATCATCATTTCCGCCATGTGTTACGGCCCGTTGGCAGCGCTGATGGTCGAACTGTTCCCGACCCGTATCCGCTACACCTCGATGTCCCTGCCGTACCACATTGGTAACGGCTGGTTTGGCGGCTTCCTGCCGACCGTGTCGTTTGCCTTGGTGGTGTATACCGGGGACATCTTCTACGGGCTGTGGTACCCGGTGGTGATTACCGCGGTGAGCCTGGTGGTGGGGATGATCTGTCTGCGTGAGACCAAAAACGTGGATCTGGACACTAACTGAGTCCACCACAATCCCCTGTGGCGAGGGAGCTTGCTCCCGCTGGCCTGCGTAGCAGGCCCAAACCAGCCGCCTCGGTGTGTCAGAACAATCGAGTCGGCTGGATTGGGTGGCTTCGCCACCCAGCGGGAGCAAGCTCTCTCGCCACAGGTTAAGCTCAACGATCTCTACAGCCCCGACACTCACCAGACCGAGGCCCCATGATCATTTCATCCGCATCCGACTACCGCGAGGCAGCACGTCGCAAACTCCCGCGTTTTCTGTTCGATTACATCGATGGCGGGGCGTATGCCGAGCATACGCTGCGGGCCAACAGCGCCGACCTGGCGGGCATCAGCCTGCGTCAGCGGATTCTGAAAAACGTCGAAACCCTGAGCCTGGAAACCACCCTCTTCGATCAGCCCCTATCAATGCCCGTCATATTGGCGCCGGTCGGCCTGACGGGCATGTTCGCCCGCCGGGGTGAGGTGCAGGCGGTCAGAGCGGCGGAGAAAAAAGGTATTCCGCTGTGCCTTTCAACCGTATCGGTGTGTTCGATCGAGGAAGTCGTGGCGCAGAGCCAGCAAGCCATCTGGTTTCAGCTGTACGTGCTCAAAGACCGGGGTTTCATGAAAAACGCCCTGGAGCGAGCGAAGGCCGCCGGGGTGAAAAACCTGGTGTTTACTGTCGACATGCCGACCCCGGGGGCCCGCTACCGGGATGCGCATTCGGGCATGTCCGGGCCTTTTGCGTCATCGCGACGCATGCTTCAGGCCATGACACGCCCCGACTGGGCGTTCAACGTTGGGGTCATGGGCCGCCCGCACGACCTGGGCAACATCTCGAAGTACCTGGGCAAAGCCGTCACGCTTGAAGACTACATGGGCTGGCTGGCCAATAACTTCGACCCGTCGATCAGCTGGAGTGATCTGGAGTGGATTCGTGATTTCTGGAAAGGCCCGATGATCATCAAAGGCATCCTCGACCCGCAGGATGCCAGGGATGCGGTCAGCTTCGGCGCGGATGGCATTGTGGTGTCGAACCATGGGGGGCGGCAGCTCGACGGCGTCCTTTCTACCGCCCAGGCATTGCCGCCGATCATGCAAGCGGTGGGCAATGACCTGACGGTGCTGGTCGACTCGGGTATTCGCTCGGGGCTGGATGTGGTGCGGATGCTGGCCATGGGCGCCAAAGGTGTATTGCTGGGGCGATCCATGGCTTATGCGCTGGCGGCCGATGGTCAACGCGGGGTGGAGAACATGCTGGATATTTTCGCCAAGGAAATGCGCGTGGCCATGACCCTGACCGGGGTCACTTCGATTGGTCAGATTGATGAATCGACGTTGGTGGGGGCTGTTCGCTGAAATGAAAACGCTCGGTTAATGTGGGCATTTGCTCACCTGATCACCTCTTCAGCCAATCAAAAACCTGTGGCGAGGGAGCTTGCTCCCGCTTGAGTGCGCAGCACTCACAAAAATCGGTAGCGTTGCCCTGTTTTTGGGGCCGCTACGCAGCCCAGCGGGAGCAAGCTCCCTCGCCACAAAAGCAGGTAGCCCTGAAAAATCGCGCGTGAGTGAGCAGCATTGCCGTCAATGCCGAACCTCACTCAACGTCTTTGAGCACCTCAAACGTAACCTGATCGGGATAGAACGCCACATACCCGCGAATCTGATCGACCGACACTTTGGGGTCTTCATAGCGCCACACCGCGTTGGCGCCCTCATGCCCCGGGATTTGCAGGCTGTAATACGTGGCGTCGCCCTTGTACGGGCAATAGGTCGTGTGGTCGGTGCGGGCGAAATACTGTTCGTCGATGTCCTCCCAGGGCACGTAGTACACCGGAGGATAATTGGCCTCCAGCAGCACCCGTGCGCGCGAGGAAGCGGCCACTTGAATACCGTGAAATTTCACCAACAGACAGCCCGGCTGCATGGCGATGGTGATGACAGGACTGGGACCGGTGCTTTTCATGGAATACGTGCCTCATGAAGGTGATGGACCTGTGGGAGCGTGCGGTACGGTGATCCGGCTTGCCCGCGATGGGTCGCGCAGCGGCCCCGAAACCTGAGACTGCGAATGTCAGGTATAACCCAAATTTCGTCAGCACGACGGCCCCGCAGCCGAACGGGCCGTTTTGACTGGCGCAAACAAACGCAACAGCTTTGCTGTACATCCATACAGATAATGATTGATCCCTTGCTCATCACCCGCCATTCTGTGCGCCTCTTGCACACTTGATGAACGATGGTGGTTATGCAGCTGTACCTCTGTGAAAAACCTTCCCAGGCCAAAGACATCGCGGCAGTGCTCGGCGCCAAGCGTCGGGGCGACGGTTGCTGGCTGGGAACGGACGTCACGGTGACCTGGTGCATCGGCCATCTGCTGGAAACCGCGCCGCCGGACGCCTACGACGCGCGCTACAAGCGTTGGGTGCTGGCGGATCTGCCGATCATTCCGGAAAAATGGAAGATGACGGTCAAACCGCGCACGGCCAGCCAGTACAAGGCCGTCAAACGCCTGCTCGGCGAGGCGGATGAACTGGTGATTGCCACTGACGCCGACCGTGAGGGCGAGATGATTGCCCGGGAACTGGTCGAGCATTGCCGCTATCGCGGGCCGATCCGGCGCCTGTGGCTGTCGGCACTGGACGATGCGTCGATACGCAAGGCGCTGGCGGCGCTCAAACCGGGAGCCGAAACTTTCAGCCTTTATCATTCGGCGCTGGGACGTTCCCGGGCCGACTGGTTGATCGGGATGAACATGAGCCGCTTGTTCACGTTGCTGGGGCGTCAGTCCGGTTATCAGGGCGTGTTGCCGGTGGGCCGGGTGCAGACACCGACCTTGCGGCTGGTGGTGGATCGTGACCGCAGCATTGCCGATTTCGTACCGGTGGCCTATTGGGCCATCGACGTGCAGCTGTTGCATGACGGCACGGCGTTCATCGCCCAGTGGCGCGCGGCATCCGACGTCTGTGACGATCAGGATCGTTGCCTGAATCAGCCGCTGGCCCAGCAAGCGGCTGCGGCCATCAGCAGCGCGGCGAGTGCCCGGGTGATCAAGTTGCGCACCGAGCGAATGCGTGAAGTCGCGCCGTTGCCGTTCGACCTGGGCACGTTGCAGGAAGTCTGTTCGAAGAAGCTCGGGCTCGGCGCCCAGGAAACCCTCGACATCGCCCAGGCGCTCTACGAAACCCACAAAGTCATCACCTACCCGCGCAGCGATTGCGGTTTCCTGCCGCTGAGCCAGCACAGTGAAGCCCCGGGCATTCTCGCCGCGCTCCGGCAGGCCGATCCGTCCCTGAACGCCTTGAACGATCACCTGGAGCCACAGCGCCGTTCACGGGCCTGGAACGACGCCAAGGTCACGGCTCACCACGGCATCATCCCGACGGCGGCGGCCAAGCATCTCGATCGACTGGTGGGCAAGCAACGGGCGGTCTACACCCTGATCCGCGCGCGCTATCTGGCGCAGTTCCTGCCCAACCATGAATACGACCGCACCCAGGCCGACTTCGACTGCGCCGGTGAGGCCTTGCGCGCCGTCGGCAAGCAGATCGTCGAGCCCGGCTGGAAACGCGCCCTGCCCGAGGCGCTCGCCCCGGCCAAGGGTCGCGAGGCACCTGCACCGCAAACACTCCCGGCATTGGCCGAAGGGCGTGACTGCGCGGTGGCCGACGTGAAGCTCAAGGACCTCTGGACGCAACCGCCCAAGCCATTCACCGAAGGCGACCTGATCAAAGCGATGAAGAACGTCGCCAAACTGGTGGAAGACCCGCTGCTCAAACAGAAGCTCAAGGACACCACCGGCATTGGCACCGAGGCGACACGCGCCTCGATCATCCAGGGCCTGCTCGACCGTGGTTACCTGATCAAGAACGGCAAGGCCCTGGCCGCGACCCCGGCGGCCTTCAGCCTGATCGATGCGGTGCCGCGCGCCATCGCCGACCCCGGCACCACGGCCATCTGGGAACAAGCGCTGGACATGGTGCAAAGCGGCGAGATGAGCCTGGAAGAATTCGTCACCAAACAGGCCGCGTGGATGAGCAAACAGGTCGCCCGTTGCGCCGGCCTGAGCCTGACCATCAGTGGGCCGGCGAGCCCGGCCGGTCGTGGCGCCACTCCGTGGAAAAACAAACGAAAGCCCGCCAAGCGCAAGCCGTCGACAGGCGCCAAACGCGCGGCGAAACCGGCCAGTAAAGCTTGAGGGCACTTCGAACGGACCGTAATGGTCTAGTGTTCTTCAAGCCCGGCGATGGCCCCATTTTCTGAAACGGCATCGCAGCCTCGTTTCAATCGACAGCTGCTACAGGAATCTTGTTTATGATTATCGTGCACCACCTCAACAACTCCCGCTCCCAGCGGATTCTCTGGTTGCTGGAAGAACTGGCCATTCCTTATGAGCTGAAACGCTATCAGCGCGACCCGAAAACCAATCTGGCACCGCCGGAACTGAAAGCGATCAACGCCCTGGGCAAATCGCCGGTCATCGAAGATGGCGCGCAGAAATTGATCGAGTCCTCTGCGATCATCGATTACCTGATCCGTCGTCATGGCCAGGGGCGCCTGCAACCCGATCCGTCTACCCCCGCCTATGACGAATACGTCCAGTGGCTGCACTTCGCCGAAGGCTCGGCCATGCTGCCGCTGATGTTGAACCTGTACGTCGGGCGCCTGGGTGAGGCCGGTGCGCCGCTGCATCCGCGTATCAACTCGGAAGTGGCCAACTACCTCGGCTACCTCGACACGGCCTTGAGCCAGTCCGATTATTTGCTGGGTGACGAATTCAGCGCCGCCGATATCCAGATGAGCTTTATCGGCGAGATTGCCCGCGCCCAAGGCAAGCTGGGCAACTACCCTCATGTAGCGGCCTGGGTTGATCGCTTCCAGGCACGTCCTGCTTACGCCGCGGCGTTGAAGACGGGTGGGACATACGACTTCGCTCCGCACTAAGTGATCCCGAAAGAGCCACGGACGGCCCTTCGATCTGGAGAAAACCCAGCATGCCCTCGATAGAACTGCATGCCGCACACCGCGACGAACTGGAAACGATTGAAAACCTGATGCAGTTCTACATGCATGACTTCAGCGAGTTTCTACCGCTGAAACTCGGCGAGCACGGTTTTTTCAATATCCAGCCGAAACCTGATTACTGGCGTAACCCAGCAACCCGGCCGTATCTGATCAAGGTGGACGGGGAACTGGCCGGGTTCGTGACCGTGGATGACGATGTCCATGTTGAGGGGGCTGAGTACAACATCGGCTACTTGTTCATCAGCCGACGCTTTCGTGGCCAAGGTGTCGCGAAGTTTGTCGTGTCCACCCTCTTGAGCCGGTTCCCCGGTCAATGGCAGATTTTCCACATCGACGCGAACGTGCCTGCACGGCACTTCTGGGCCAAGGTGATGCCCGAGATCGCAGGCGATGAGTTCACCCTGCATCAACGGTCGGTAGACGGTTATCCCTGCACCTTCTATCGCTTCCAACATCTGTTGCCATCGTCCTGACCCGGGCGTTGCGTCGCTGCTTTTTAATTCCAAAGCGCTTTGTCCGACAATATGTAGTGACTAAAAATAATCACTACATAACGGTTGACGCCTCCGATTTGCCCTTGCATGATGCAGACATCTCCCCGATCGGGAGTACAGCAACATGTTTGAGCAAGCTCGTCTGACCGCCGAGCTGTTTTTCCCGGATACACGCTGCCCACAAGGCAGATTGAAGAAGCTGACCTGGCCCGAACGTCCAGTACAAGGACGAGAAGCGCTGGCGATCAATCCTCATGAAGCTTGTGGCCGACCCTCAAAAGTCGGCGGTGGCCTCCAGGTTTTCGCTGCTTCTCTTCGTTGTGACGCTATTGCGTAGCAGTTATTCAACACGACTACATGCAACAGACGCGAGACCCCGTCAAATCGACGGCTGATCGCTGACGTCCTGGTTTCGGTGCCAGGGATCAACTAACCGATGGGCTACCTGTATTAGCGAATCAACTTTGAAAGATCACCAAATGGTCAAGGGGCATATTATGAATCTGAACAATCAACCTACTATCGATGAACTGGCTTGCATCTTCGCGGCGCAAAAAGACAGCCACGACAGCCACATTCTGTGGATCAGCAAATCGGGCCAGGTTCATATCGATTGCCTGTCGCCACACGCCCATGAAGCGGAGTTCGACCAGAACAACCAGAACCTGCTGGCCCGACTGAAGATGTACCGTCGCGGCCAAGGCTATGTCGGCAAGAAAGCCGCAGCCGACAAGGACTTCATCGGTAATGTTCTGCAAACGCTGAAACAGGCGTGGGCCTCGATGCAGAACCAGAATGAAGTTCGGGTGATTGACCGGTTCTACTGATATCCCCCCCGCTGCTCCTCTATAAAAAAGGCCCCGCTCGTATGATCGAGCGGGGCCTTTTTTTGTTTGTCTCGTGCGCGGCAAATACAGCTATCGTTAAGCGTACTCGCTGCTGTGCCCATGGAGACTTGCGATGAAAAATGCCCTGACAACCCTGCTGTTACTGACAATGGCAAATGTTGCCCACGCAGACAGCATCCCCAACCTTCCTTCATTTGATGTGATTTGCCCCGGCAATATTGCCGTCCATGCAGATCAGGAGGGTCCGGTAACAATCAATGACAAAGATGCCGTTACCAAAGCCATCAACGAGCGCAGTTTTGAAGCCAAGGGTTCGGGCGTCACGATCTTGATCATTCTCGCCGATGACGACTCGGTGACCGTGAGCTCCACGGGCAAAGCCCCCAATGGCATCTGCCAATCACTGGACGACTGACTCCGTCGCCACCGCGCCCAACACCAGATTCATGAACGCCACCGACGCCGCGCTGTGATAGTTGTTCTTGCGTCGAAGCAGCGCCGCCCCGCGTGTAGGCGCGTCCCCCAGCAACGGAATTTTGCGCAGTGCCCGGTCCTGGGTGGCAATCGGTTCGGGAAGAATGGTGGCGATAGCCGTGTGCCGAATCACCTCCAGCAAGGTGCTCACCGAATTCACCTCAATCACCACCTTCGGCGTGATCTGCTCCTGCGCAAAATAGTCATCGATGCGGGTGCGGGTGACGAAGTCCGGGGCCAGCAGCGCAAAATCCAACTGCGCCACCTCTTCAGCGGACAACGCGGCTCGCCGTTCATATAGCGGGTGATCCCGTCCCACCATCACCCCCAGGGTTTCGGTAAACGCCGGGATCGATTCGATGTCGGCGTTTCTCACCTGAGTAAACGCGATGGCGATGTCCAGCGAGTCATCCACCAGCCCCGCCTCGATGTCGTCCATCGACAACTCGAAAATCTGCAGATGGATGTTCGGATACCGCGCCACGTAATCGCGCACCAACGGCCCCACCAGATACGCCATGAACGTTGGCGTCATCGCCAGGCGCAAGGTGCCGCGCGACAAGTCCTTCACATCATGCAGCGCCCGTTTGCCGGCTTCCAGTTCCACCAATACCCGACGTGCACACTCGATGTAGGCCTGGCCCGCATCGGTCGGCTTGACCGTGCGCGACGTTCGGTCGAACAGGCTCACGCCCAGGGTTTCTTCAAGCTGGCGGATTTGCTGGGACAGGGTCGGTTGTGAAACGTGCAGCGCCTCGGCGGCGCGGGTGAAGCCGCCGTGGTCGGCAACCGCCAGCAGGTAACGCAGATGTCGCAGCAGCATGGGGCTCACCATCTATAGGCAGTACTTATGCAACGCATTGTATATCGGTCTTGGACGCTATGGATCAATCGGCAGAAGATTGCTTCACACCCAAGCAACACAACCCCGATAGGAGAAACACCATGCAACAGTCCCACGCTTACAACGACACCAGTCTCGAGCTGACCGCCAAAATCCTCGACGCCAAAGCGCGCAAAAACCTGTCCTTCGCAGACATGGCCGAGGGCACCGGCCTGAGCCTGGCCTACGTCACCGCCGCCCTGCTCGGCCAACACCCGCTGCCAGAAAAAGCGGCCAAAGTGGTTGGCGAAAAACTGAACCTGGACGCCGACGCCGTGGCCCGCCTGCAAATCATCCCGCTGCGCGGCAGCCTCTCAGGCGTTCCAACCGACCCGACCATCTACCGTTTCCACGAGATGATCCAGATCTACGGCACCACGTTGAAAGCCCTGGTTCACGAACAATTCGGCGACGGCATCATCAGCGCGATCAACTTCAAGCTGGACATGAAGAAAGTCGAAGACCCGGAAGGCGGCCACCGCGCAGTCATCACCCTCGACGGCAAGTTCCTGCCCCTGCGTCCTTTCTAAGTTGAACCGGCCCGCACTCCGGTGCGGGCCAGACCCAACACCCCAAACACTTTGTCAGCCATCACACTCGTCTGGAGGATGCCCCATGAAAAAAATGTTGCTGGCTTTTTCGTTGATCGCGGGCGTATCGGCCCAGGTTCAAGCCCAGGACGCAGTCGTTGCCTATCAATACGGCATGAGCCTGGACATCGCCCACGTCGTAGCAATCACCCCGACCGCCGATGTCTGCGGCGTGGTCCCGGTGGAAATGACGTACCAGGATTCCAAAGGCACCACTCACATTCTGCAATTCAGCGAATTCGGAACCGGTTGCTCGAGCTGAGTAGCCCCTGTTCATCACTTATGAGGACGTCACCATGAAAGCGCTCATCGAAGGTTTTTTGAAGTTCCAGAACGAAGCGTTCCCGCAACGCACCGACCTGTTCAAACACCTGGCCACCACCCAGCATCCCGGCACGTTATTCATCACCTGTTCCGACAGCCGCGTGGTCCCCGAACTGCTGACCCAGCAAGAACCCGGAGAACTGTTTGTGATCCGCAACGCCGGCAATATCGTGCCCTCCTACAGCCCACACCCGGGTGGTGTCTCGGCCACGGTCGAATATGCAGTCGCAGTGCTCGGCGTGACTGACATTGTGATCTGTGGCCACTCGGATTGCGGCGCCATGACCGCCATCGCCAAGTGCACATGCATGGATCACCTGCCCGCCGTCAGTGGCTGGTTGCAACACGCTGAATCCGCCAAGGTCATCAACGAATCCCGCCCTCACGCCGATGACGCGGCGAAGGTGAGTTCGATGGTCCGGGAGAACGTCATCGCGCAACTGGCCAACATCCAGACGCATCCGAGCGTGCGCCTGGCCCAGGAAAAAGGTCAGTTGAACCTGCATGGCTGGGTCTACGACATCGAGACCGGTTCGATCGATGCCCTGGAGGCCGGCAGTCGCCGCTTTGTGTCACTGGCCGAACACCCGACCACGTGCGCCGTGTATGGCAAAGCCGTCGAAGCTGCTTGATGGGATGGGTGGCAGAACCTGGAAGGTCGAGCGCGACGAATGCGCTCGACTAAAGCGGTTCCCTGGATGTACGAGGCAAATGAAGGGCGTGCCGGATCAAGGCACTTGCGGCGTTTCATACCACTGGCGAGACGGTGTTGGAAAACGCATTTTCTGCCGGATATCCGCCGCATTTGCAGCACTGGTCAGTTGTTCCAGCAGCACGAAGGCGACTTCCGTTGCCGTGCCGGGGCCGCTTGACGTGATGATGCGGCCATCCACCACCACAGGCCAGTCGACGAAACGGGCGCCGGTTTCAACCAGCTGGTTTTTGCGCTTGCCACCGACCTGGTGATAGGTCGTGGCATCTTTGTCTTTCAGCACCCCGGCAACGCCCAGGCACACCGACGACACGCAGACACTGGCGACGGTTTTACCGGCCGCGACAAAGTGCCGGATGACCGCCAGAAACGGCTCACTCAAGGCCTCTTCGTAGAAGCCCGAGGGTTCGAAACCACCGGGCAATGCCAAAGCGTCGAAGCTGTCGAGATCCACCTCGTTCAATAAATGAGCCGGATTGAACGATAACCCGAAGGTCGTCACGATATTCCGCCGGAGGCCGGCGTTGATCAATTCCACGGGTTGGTCGCCAAGCAGATTGGCCCAACCGAGCACATCGGTGAACGCCGCCATTTCCAGTGGCTCGACACCGTTGGCCAACAACATGAGGACACGTTTCATCGGGTACACCTCTCTGGGGAACGGCCAATCATCCGCCTTTGCTTCCCGCGAGAGAACACCCAAAAAACGCAATCCATTGTTGTTCGAGCTGAAATGCCCACACCAAGGCGCTCCCGGTTCACGGGAGCGCTGCACTCACAAGGTCGCCCTGATCAGTGATCGTCTTTTGCTGACGATGATGGCCGACGCTCGGCGGTTTCTTCGGCGTTGGGGGGAACTGGATTACTGCCTGGCGTGAACACGTGGGTCCGCAAATCCCTGGCATCGATTTCGACGACGCCCGGCACCGAACGGGCCAGAGCAACAGCCTG
Source organism: Pseudomonas sp. FSL W5-0299 (assembly GCF_005930655.1). Classification (NCBI taxonomy): domain Bacteria; kingdom Pseudomonadati; phylum Pseudomonadota; class Gammaproteobacteria; order Pseudomonadales; family Pseudomonadaceae; genus Pseudomonas; species Pseudomonas sp. FSL W5-0299. The sequence continues at coordinate 36,556 of NZ_RXHX01000042.1, read as the reverse complement.
CTCACACTGTTTATGGGTGTTGACCCGACCGCTCAACGCCACCGTACCCGCAAGGGTTTTGACATGGATCTGCAGGCCGAGGCTGGGTTCGGCCAAAGCCAAGGCGGACTTCACCCGGCCGGTGATCCATGTGTCGTGCACGACCGTTTCCAGATCGTGGGAGTAATGCCGAAAAGAATGAAGTTTCATGACGCAGCCCTCACTCAAGACACAGACGCAAACACACCTTAATTATAGTGCGATCGTTGCCTGTGCCAGGAATGTCAGCGTTTGACCGACAGATCGGTCTGGGTCATGCGACTGCGAATGGTGAACACCCCGTCTCCCGAAAGAATCGCACTGCGGGCAAACAGCCGACCGCTCTCCCAGTTCGAAAGTCCCAGTTCCGGCTTGTTCAGCGCATATTGGCCGTCGACCCAACGGGTAATTCCGTTGCCCACAAACGGCGCGTTGACCGCGTTGTAGAAACGCTCATGCGCGGCCCCGTCTTCGCTGATCAGCGACACGGTGAACTGCGGGCTGTAACGATTGAACAAGGCGATGGCGCTGTCCAGGTCATCGACGATCTTCAGGCTGACTTCCGGCGTCTCTTCCCATTCCCACTCGCGGCCCAACTGCTCCTCGGGCAACGGTTCGGCCAGTGCCTCGGTCTGGTAGCCTTCGGCGCGATACACCTCAACGCTGCCGGTTTGCCATTCAGTCGGCAACCACGACTCGCTGCCTTCAACGATGTGCAGCTTGCAACCCTGGCCCCGGGCGGTGCCCGCCTGCTGGAGGGCGTCGAGAAACAACGGCACCAGCTCAGCGGCGCGGTCGCGCTGGATCAGGCAGACGTTCAAGGTGTTGCAGACTTTGCGGTCCAGTGAATTGCGTACCACGGCGGCAAAGCGCTGGGCATCGGCGTCTTTGTCAGCGATCAGCCAGGCGCCACCAGTGCCGTGCAGACTGACAGCGGTGCCGGCCTGTTGGGCGATGCTGCCCAGTTGGCTGACCGCCCGCCCCGAACCCCGGGCCACGGCCAGCGACAAACGACGGTCGGCGAACATCGCCCAACCGGCGGCGTGATTGACGCTTTCCACCAACGACACCGCGCCGTTCGGCAAACCGGCGTCGCTGAGTGCCGGGTTCAATGCGTGAGTGACGATGGCCTGAGCGGTGCCCAACGCATCGCTGCCAATGCGCAGCACGGCGGTGTTGCCGGTGCGCAACACACCGGCGGCGTCGGCGAACACATTCGGCCGGCCTTCGAACACAAACGCGACGATGCCCAGCGGCGACACCACTTGCTCGACCTTCCAGCCGTCGTGCTCGACGCAACTGATGACCTTGCCGCGAGTCGCCGACGCATCGCGCCAGGCCCGCAGGCCGGCGATCATGTCGCGGCGCATGCGTTCATCGGCGAGCAGTCGCGTGGTGGAACGCCCGCGGGCCTTGGCGCGCTCGATGTCGGCCAGGTTGGCGGCTTCGATCAAGGCCCAGCACTCGGGGGTTTCCAGGCGTTGGGCAAACAGATCGAAGAACGCACTGATCGCCTGATCCGGGACGCTGGACAGCGCACCGAACGCCGCTTCGGCGCGCTCGATGGCGACGGCGGCCGCTTGCTGGTCAACCACCGGGATCAGCAACAACTCGCCACTGACCTGCTCGACCAGTAAATGGTCCCCGGGCTGAAAGCGCGCGGCCAGTTCGGGGCTGACGACAGTGACACGATTACCGGCAAAAGGGATCGGCGTGCCAGCGACTAGACGTTCGAGCGCAAGAGACATGAAGCGGTTTCACCATGCTGTGGGCGGCTGGAAAATGTATAGGAAAATCCAGGGAGCGTCATTAATCGCTCAGGCCCGAATGCCTCAGAACACCGACCAGCCAATCCGCTGGCTCAACAATTCCAGCGCCGCCATGCCGGCCAGCGAGTTGCCGGCGGCATTCAGTTCCGGTGACCAGACGCACACCGTGAACTGCCCCGGCACCACCGCGACGATTCCCCCGCCCACACCGCTTTTGCCCGGCAAGCCGACGCGGTAGGCGAAGTTGCCGGCTTCGTCGTACAGCCCGCTGGTGGCCATGATCGAGTTGACCTGCTGGGTCTGGCGCGCGGTAAGGATCTGTTCGCCACTATGTTTGCAGAACCCGTCGTTGGCCAGGAAGCAGAACGCCCGGGCCAGGTCCACGCAATTCATGCGCACCGCGCAATGGCTGAAGTAGCTGCGCAACACGGCCTCGACGTCGTTGTGAAAATTGCCGAACGACTGCATCAGGTAGGCCATGGCCGCGTTGCGCGCGCGGTGCTGGTATTCGGATTCGGCGACCTTGCCGTCCACCATCACCTGCGGATTGCCGGACAAGCGACGGACGAAGTCGCGCATCGACAACGCTGGCGCGGCAAAGCGTGACTGGTTGATGTCGCAGATCACCAGTGCACCGGCATTGATAAAGGGATTGCGCGGGCGGCCGCGCTCGAATTCCAGCTGCACCAGCGAGTTGAACGGCTGCCCGGAAGGCTCGTGACCGAGGCGTTCCCAGATCGCCTCGCCGGAGTGATCGATGGCCTGCACCAGGCTGAACACCTTGGAAATACTCTGCACCGAAAACGGTGTATCGGCATCGCCCGCGCAATACAGCTCGCCATCGTTGCCATACACGGCAATGCCCAACTGATTGGCCGGCACCGTGCCGAGGGCGGGAATGTAGTCAGCCACCTTGCCCTGACCGATCAGCGGCCGGACGGCGTCAAGGATCTCGTTCAACAGCGCTTGCATGCCGGGTTCCGAAGTCTCGCCCCGTGGGATTGCGGGGACACGGAGGCTAGACGCTGTTTGTGAGCGCCGGATCACAGATGACCCGACCACAATCTCAACTTCACCCGTCCCCCTGTAGGAGCGAGCCTGCTCGCGATAGCTGCCTGTCAGTCGACATTGATGGTGTCTGACACACCGCTATCGCGAGCAGGCTCGCTCCCACAGGGGGTTTGCACAGGCTCAAGGTGTCGGGGCCGTGTATCGGAGTGTGTACAGACGCCCTTGCGACACACCCCATCCATAAAACCCCGCACCAAAGACACATCGCAGATACACCCGCTTGATGAACTGTGCGTGTCGATTGGCCAAGCCGATCAAAGCGCTCAACTCACTCAACGCTACGGAGTATCACCATGTTCAAGCTCTCGACTTCTTCCCTGACCCTCGGCCTGATCATCGCCGGTGGCCTGGCCCTGTCCAACGCGGCTTCGGCCTCCGAATCCGAAGCGTTCAGCATGAAACAACTGGCCCACGGCTACAGCCAAGCCCAGGCCGATACCGCGGAAAAACCGGCTGAAGGCAAATGTGGCGAAGGCAAGTGCGGCGCTGGCGAATAACCCTGTTTCGCGGGGCAACCGCTGCCCCGCCTTCCTGACTGAACGGAGATCACGCTCATGAACACCTCACTTTCATCGGCCGTGAAAGGCCTGCACCTAAACCTTGATCGTGCCGGCAGCTGGCTCGCGCCTTTGACGCTGCGGCTGTTCATTGCCTGGGAATTCTTCGAGTCGGGCCTGGAAAAATGGAACGGCGAGAACTGGTTCGCCGACATCCAGGACGCCTTCCCGTTTCCGTTCAACCACGTGCCGGCCACGCTGAACTGGGAACTGTCGATGTGGGCGGAGCTGATTTGCGCCCTGGCCATCCTGGTCGGCTTCGGAACGCGGGTGTCGGCCATCATTCTGATCGTCGTCACGATTGTCGCGACCGCTGCCGTTCACTGGCCGGCCGATTGGTCTACATTGAGTGAGCTTGCCCAGGGTTACGCCATCAGCAACAAGGGTCACGGCAACTTCAAGCTGCCGCTGATCTACCTCGCCGCCATGATGCCGTTGTTGCTCTCGGGTGCCGGCAAGCTCAGCCTGGATGCACTGTTGGCTCGATTCTTCTGGCGTCGCACTCAGCATTGACCGACCAGAGTCTCGGGCGCGTCCTCCACTCCCTTGAAAACGGAGCAATCGCCATGAGCCTCACTCTCTACGGTTTTGACGGCAGTACCTATGTGCGCACAGTGAAAATGCTGCTTGCGGAAAAAGACGCGGACTTCGACCAGGTGCAGGTCAATGTGATCAAAGGCGAGCCGCATCTGCCGGAACATTTGGTGCGGCACCCTTTTGGCAAGGTGCCCGTCATCGACCATGACGGCTTCCGGGTCATCGAAACCGGCGCGATCATCGCCTACCTGGACGAAGTCCTGCCCGGGCCGTCCATCACACCGGATAACGCCCACGACCGCGCTCGCACTCACATGGCCCAGGGCATCTACGATGCCTATGGCTATGGCAATCTGGTGCAAGTGTTCGGCTACCATCTTTTTCCTGACTTCATTGGCGGTCAGAATGAAGAGGCGCGCCGCAAAGGGATCGAACATTCGAAACGGGTGTTGCGCGAGCTGATGAAAATAAAAGGCACCGATCCATATATCGCCGGTCTTGAACCCAGTATCGGTGACTTTTACCTCGCACCGGGCTGCGCCTACATCGCGATGACGCCGGATGCGCCACAGGTGTTTTCGGTGGACGGTTTCGACGGATGGTGGAAACGTATGCAGTCTCTGCCAAGCTACAAGGCCACGCAGCCGAAATAAGCCTCAACCTCACTCACTTGCGTAGACAGGAGCCACCATGAGCGTAACCACCCAATGGATCGAGATCGACAGCGACGAAGGCACCTTCGGCGCTTACCTGGCGATTCCGCATACTCGCAAAGGTCCGGGGATCGTGCTGATCCAGGAGATCTTCGGCGTGAATGAACATATCCGCTCGGTCGCGGAGCAATACGCCGCCGATGGTTACCTGGTGATTGCGCCGGACCTGTTCTGGCGCAACGGCCACCGTATCGAACTGGGTTACGACGAAGCGGGCTGGAAACGCGCCGTCGAGCTGATGAACGCCACCGACATCGACAAGGCGCAGGACGACATCAAACTGGCCATCGAAGCGCTCGATGCGCAACCGGGCCTGGACGGAGGCATCGCTTCCATCGGTTATTGCTTCGGCGGCTTGCTGTCCTACCTCACCGCCACTAACGGCCTGGTGGATGTGGCCATCGCCTACTACGGTGGCGGCATCCAGAACCACCTGGACCGCGCCGATGAAATCGAGGTGCCGTTGCTGATGCACTTCGGTGAACAGGACAGCCACATTCCCCTGGAAGCGGTGGAGAAAATCGCCGAGCGTTTCGACAACAACGACAACGTGGAAATCGTCGTGTACCCGGAGGCCGAGCATGGCTTCAACTGCTCGCATCGCGACAGTTACAACCAGCGTGCAGCGGCTGAGGCGCATGGCAATACGTTGATCTTTCTGGGGCAGGAGTTGTAAAGACAAAATGTGAAAAAAAGGGACTTCCATTGCTTCGTGGAAGTCCCTTTTTTGTCTGCCACTGTGATGGCCTCTTCGCGGGCAAGCCTTGCTCCTACAGTTCATGCGCCCATTTTGATATGGCGCATGATCTGTACGCGAAGGGGGCGGAGCGGTCTCAAGCCAATCAGCGGTTGATCTCTTCCACAGCATCGATCACTGGCACCTGCGGATGAGCACCGCGCTCATGCATAGGGGTCGTCGACGTGCGGTCGATCAGCAGGCTGAGTAACTCCGGGCGGCTATAGTGGCCGCGCGAATCCATCATGCGTTTGCGCTTGTCGATAAGGCCCATGTCGAGGTCGACGATCACTTCTCCCTCGCCTTCCTGCAGCGAGCCCAACACCACACCATCCGGGCTGATGATTGCCGTGAAGCAACCACCGGAAATCGGACCGATAGGGCAACCGGTGTCGGCCATGATTTGTGCCTGTTGCTCAGGGTTGAGCCAGGCTGTGGAGTTCACCACAAAGCACGCCGATTCGAGGGCATGCTGGCGAATGTTGACTTCCATTTGCGAGGCAAACAGCGGACCGGCAAACGACCCCGGGTACATCGAGGCATGAATCTGTTCGCCATCGGCCATCAAGGCGTAACGGGCCAGCGGGTTGTAATGTTCCCAGCACGCCAGTTGGCCGATGCGCCCTACCACGCTGTCGACAGCGCGCAGCCCGGAGCCATCGCCCATGCCCCAGATCATCCGCTCGTGATAAGTCGGGGAAATCTTGCGCCGGTGCTGGATCAGCGTGCCATCGGCATCGAACAGCAACTGCGCGTTGTACAGCGTGCCGCCGTCACGTTCGTTGACGCCGATGGACACGACCATGCCGGCCTGTTTGGCAGCGGCGCCGATGGCATCGGTGGCGTCCGAAGGGACCGTAACGGCCTGATCCAGCAGCTTGAGGTGCTCGGCGCCCATTTCGAACGGCGCCTGCACGAAAGAAAAGTACGGATAGTACGGCACGATGGTTTCCGGGAACACGGCGAACTGAACGCCTTGGTCACCGAGTTCAAGAATCTTCTGCACGACTTTATTGACGGTGCCTTCACGGCTGTAGAGCACTGGGCTGATTTGTACGGCGGCAGCTTTGACGAGGGTCATGGTGGTGATCTCACTGAGGGAAACGGCTTCAACGAGATCTAGATTACGGCAGTCATATTTTGTCTTAAATGTCGAATACACCACCTTTCAGGACATGATCCGATTGGCGCGCTGGATCACTTGCGGCGGCTGCCCGAACGCCCGGATAAACGCCCGACGCATACGCTCGCGATCGCCAAAACCGGTGTCGCTGGCCACCACATCGATGGAGTGCCGACCGGTTTCCATCATCAGCCGGGCGGCTTCCACCCGCAGGTTTTCGATGGCTTTGGCCGGGGATTGACCGGTTTCGGCATGGAAAACCCTGCTGAACTGCCGTGGGCTGAGATTGGCTGCGCTGGCCAGCTCTTCGACCGACAGTGTTGATTTGAGGTTGTGTTTGGCATAGGTCAACGCGGCCTGGATGCGATCGGTCTTGGGCTCGAGTTCGAGCATCACCGAAAACTGCGACTGCCCTCCCGCACGACGGTGATAAACCACCAATTGCCGGGCCACCACACGTGCGACATGGGCGCCCAGATCCTTTTCCACCAGCGCCAGTGCCAGGTCCACGCAAGCGCTCATGCCCGCTGCGGTCCAGATATTGCCGTCATTGATGAAGATGCGGTCTTCTTCGACCTTCACTTTCGGGTACGCCTGCTGCAAGGCCGACGCATGACACCAGTGAGTCGTGGCCCGCCGACCATCCAGTAAACCCGCCTCCGCCAGCACAATCGCGCCGGTGCAGATCGAGCCCAGGCGTCGGGTGGTCAGGCTGGCGTTGCGCAAAAACTTAACCATGCCCGGTGATGTCGGCCGGATCAGGTTGTCCCCCATCACCAGCAGCGTATCGAAGGAACGCTCGTCAAACGCGCGGGTTTCCACGCCAAAACCGGCCGACGTCATTACAGAGCCGCCCTGCTCCGACAGCAGCGCAATGCTGTACACCGGCTCGTCGGCCGCCATATTGGCCAACTCGAAGGTAGCGCACATGGCCAGGCCCAGCACCTGGAAACCGGGGTAAACGATGAGTCCGATGTTGTGCATGGCGGCTGTCCGATTACGTGGCATGACGTGTTTCAAGCCATCGTAGTAGAACCCTGCCTCCTTCGAAATGGAACCAGTCGTTGGTCAAATAAGGATATGGCCTGGACCTACTTCGCCGAACCATCATGCGGTTTATAAAACCGGAACATCCCGATTTCAGCGGTTTTGATGTACTCCTTGGCCCAGTCCGGTTTCACCGTGCGGTCATGAAAATACATCGCGCCACCGGTGCGATCCGGGAGCTGCTTGTTCAGCGCCTTGCGCGCGATTTCCTTGGCCAGGGCATATTGCGTCTCTTCCTGGACCGTGTCCGGGCGCCCGTCGCACCACCACGAAAACTGGCAGCTCTTGGTCTCGGAGCCTTGCTTGACCACCGCACACACGGTGTCGGGGAAACCAGCGTGGCCGAGGCGGTTCATCACCACGTTGGCGACGGCGGCCATGTCGTCGGTGTCCTTGCCTTTGGCCTCCCAGTAGATGGAGCGGGCCATGCAGGTTATTGCATCGTCCAGCGGAGACTTGCCGGCGGGATCGACGGCCTGGACTTCGGATTGGGTGATCGCCTCGGATTTAGGCACCGGTACATCGGCGCTCTTGTCCGCGGCTTTTTGCTCAAGCACCTGAGCCTTGTCTTCAGCCACTTCTTTTTTTTGCTGCTGGTCGTCGGCAATAACCTGGCCTGCGACAAGGGTAACCACGAGAAACGCAACGGACCATTTGAAGGACATGATGGAGACACTCTGTTTGGCGTCAAGGGAAGCGCCCGTTTGGCGACTTGGCTTCAGTGTAGTAGCCAAATCATGTCAACCGCCGGACAACAAAGCGCAAAAAGGCATTGCGCGGCATGGGGTGGAATCGCGCATCATGGGCGCAGTCAATTCAAGGGAGATTTCCATGCGCGTCCTGTCATCCGCTCTGCGTTTTGCCGTGTTGCCACTGGGGTTGGTGTTCGCCGCCACTGCTGTGGCCAGCGAAGAAACGCAATTGGTCGAGTCGATCAACGTTTACCGCAGCCAGGTACAGCGTTGCGCCGGTCAGGCGTCATCGGTGTTGCCGCCGCTGACGAGCGATTCGCGCCTGAACCTGTCGCCCAGCGGAGCTGTCGACTTGCAGCAGGCCATGGCTCAAGCGTCGTACCCGATGACCAACGTGCAAGCGATTATGTTGTCCGGACCGCGTGATGCACAGTCCGCCATGACGGCGATCAAGGAGAGCTTCTGCCAGGTCGTGCTGAACCCGCAATTCATCGACGTCGGTGTCAGCCACCAGGGACGCGACTGGCGCATTGTGCTCGCGCGACCGCAATTGACCGCGCGCATGGGTGACGCCGCGGCTGAGGGCCAGAAGTTGCTGGGCTTGCTCAATACCGCCCGCGCCCAGCCGCGCCAGTGCGGCGGCCAACCGTTTGCCGCGACCACGCCGCTGGCCTGGAATGCGACGTTGGCGGCCGCGGCCGAAGCGCATACCCGGGCCATGGCGAATAACAATTTCTTCGACCACAAGGACCAGGACGGTCGCACACCGGGGGATCGCGCTGAACTGGCGGGATACACCTATCAGGAAATCGGCGAGAACATCGCTGCCGGGCAAGACACCCCGCGCAAGGTCGTCGATGGCTGGCTGGCCAGCCCCGGGCATTGCGCCAACCTGATGAACCCACAGTTCCGCGAACTGGGCGCGGCCTATGCGGTTGATCCAAAGAGTGACGCCGGGATTTACTGGACAGCCATGTTTGGTACGCAATAAAGGCGATGGTCAGAGCGGTGGTTCACCGCTCTTACAACGTGTGCTGGCGGTTACCGATGTCTTTGGCTTTTTCAACTGCCCAGGCCAAAGCGTCCTCCATGTCCAACAGATGCGGACGCGGGTCATTGTCCTCTTCTATGACCGAGCCATCCGGCCGGTAAACACCGATGAACATCTTCAGGGAGCCGTCCCTCAATATCTCGGCTTTCACGTCGATCCTGCATCCGTTGGATAGCGTTTCCTTGTGTTCCTCATGGCGTTCAGTCATCGCTGTCTCCCTCTCGTGGTGAATGGATCGGGCCAGAGCATTGGACGCGCAAGCCCTGGTTCGGGCTCGCGCTGTCATTCTTTCTGAGCGTAGTAGAAGATCGGCCGGGTCAGGACTGGACACTGATGCAAGGTATTAACGCCGACAAACCTCACAGGACAGCGGCGTAATGCCACCTATACTCCATGCCACCAACCCCGTCCGGGGCCTGCACTACCAACAATAAAAAGCAGAGGTGGAACATGGTCTGGCAGCAAATCTACGATCCCTTTGGTAACCCGGTGCTTTCAACCATCATGGCGGCGGTGCCGGTGGTGGTGATGCTGGCATCCCTGGCGTTTTTCCATATCAAGGCACATCTGGCAGCCTTGCTGGCCCTTGGCTCGGCGCTGTTGATTGCCATTTTTGCCTTCGGCATGCCCGCGGACATGGCCGGCTCGGCGGCACTCTACGGCGCCGCCAACGGCCTGCTGCCGATTGGCTGGATTGTCCTCAACATCATCTTCCTGCACCGGCTGACCACCGAAAACGGTTCGTTCAAAGTGCTTCAGGATTCCCTTGCGCGCATCACCGACGATCGACGCCTGCAACTGCTGCTGATCGCCTTCTGCTTCGGCGCCTTCTTTGAAGGGGCTGCCGGGTTCGGCACGCCGGTGGCGGTGACCGGGGCGATTCTGATCGGCTTGGGCTTCTCGCCGCTGGCCGCCTCAGGCCTGGCGCTGATCGCCAACACCGCGCCCGTGGCGTTTGGTGCACTGGGCACGCCCATCATCACCTTGGCCAAGGTCACCGGCCTGGATGAAATGGAGCTGTCGATGATGGTCGGCCGGCAGTTGCCGTTCTTCTCGGTGCTCGTGCCGTTCTGGTTGATCTGGGCCTTTGCCGGCTGGCGCAAAATGCTGGAAATCTGGCCGGCCATTCTGGTAGCCGGGGTCAGTTTCGCCGTGCCGCAGTTTCTGGTGTCCAACTACCACGGGCCGATGCTGGTGGACGTGATCGCCGCGCTGATCTCCATGGCGTGCCTGACCGGTTTCCTCAAGGTCTGGAAACCGGCCACGATCCACACCTCGGCGGCCCTGACTGGGCATGTCGACAACTCGAAGATCGACGAGGAGCATCAGCAAAAACCCGAGGCCAGCGGGACCTTCGCCAGCGATGCCAAACCGGCGGTGATGCGCGCCTGGATGCCGTGGATCATCCTCACCGTGTTTGTGTTCGCCTGGGGCACCCAGGGCTTCAAGAACATGTTCGATACCCGCCCGGCAATCGATCCGGCCACCAACTCGGCCAAGCTCGACCCTCAGGGCAAACCGATGCGCGAAGCCAACCCGATCTTCGCCCCGATCGTGACCTTCACCACCATTCACCAGCAAATCGAAAAGGTGCCGCCCGTGGTGCCCGCGGCAAAAACCGAGGAAGCGGTCTACAAATTCACCTGGTTCACCAGCACCGGCAGCGGCATCCTCCTGGCGGCCATCGTCGGCGGCCTGCTGATGGGTTATTCCATCCCGCAACTGGCCCGCCAATACCTGCGAACGCTGTGGGTGGTGCGTTACTCACTCATCACCATCGTGGCCATGCTTGCGCTCGGTTTCCTCACGCGCTACTCGGGCCTCGACGCCACCATGGGCCTGGCCTTCGCCGCGACCGGCATCTTCTACCCCATGTTCGGCACCCTCCTGGGCTGGCTCGGCGTGGCGTTGACCGGCTCCGACACCGCCTCCAACGTGCTGTTTGGCGGCTTGCAACGAGTGACCGCCGAGCAACTGGGCATCAGCCCGGTGCTGATGGCCGCAGCCAACAGTTCCGGTGGGGTCATGGGCAAAATGGTCGACGCCCAGTCGATCGTGGTCGCGTCCACGGCGACTCGCTGGTACGGGCATGAAGGGGAGATTCTGCGATATGTGTTCTTCCACTCGATTGTGCTGGCGATCTTGGTCGGTGGGTTGGTGACGTTGCAGGCTTATGTGGTGCCGTTCAGCAGTATGGTGGTGGGCGGACACTAGACGTCAAAATGTCCCAGACCCGGGCGAGTCGCCCGGGTCAGGGCTTGAAAACGCGCGGATCAAGTCAGACGGCCGCCCGACATCAACCCCTCGGTCAGCAACGACACCAACGGCTGCACCAGATGCTGAGTCCGAACATCATCACCAATCACCGCCACCTCGGTGCTGGGTAAAGTCGGCAACTTCTGCGACGGTTCCAGTATGCGCATCCCTTCCTGCAAAAATGACGTTCCCAATGCCGTAATCCCCAACCCGCCCGCAACCGCCGCCTGCACCCCCATCAAATTGCTGGCCAGGCACGCGGATGCCCATTCCCGCCCGACCGTGGCCAGGGCTTCGATCATAATGGCGCGGTACGCACAGGGCGGTCGCATCATCACCAACCGCACCGGTTTCGACGATTCGATTTGGTAATCCTTCGCGGCAATCCACACCAGCGGCTCACGCCAGATGACTCGGCCTCGCGTAGTGCCGGAGCTGAATTTTCGCTTGGAAATAACCACGTCCAGTAGCCCGGCTTCGTAGTCGGTGAGCAGGTCGTCGCTCAAGCCTGTGGTGAGTTCGAGTTGAATGTCTGGATACAACTGGGTGAAGCGCGACAGTAGCTTGGGCAGCTGGGTCGGCACGAGGTTTTCCGAGATCCCCAAGCGCAGCAGGGTGACGGTCGCCGGCGCCTTGATGTCCCGCATGAAGGTGTCGAAATGCACCATCATTCGGCGTGCGCCTGCCAGCAGTCGCTCGCCGTCCGGGGTCAGGGTCAGGGCGCGGCTGGTGCGTTCGAAGACACGAAAACCAAGCACCTCCTCCAGCCGGATGATCTTCTGGCTCACTGCCGATTGCGACCGCGCGATCACCTCGGCAGCAGCAGTGAAACTGCCGGTCTCCGCCACGGCGATAAACGCCCGAAGCAGGTCGATCTCAAGGTCGCTGGCGTGCATGATGGATTCGCCTTTCTACTGGATGCCATTAAATTTATGCGTTTGTGTTCTAGATAGCAATTGCCGAACATCGTACTCAATCCAATACGAGGCGTTCGAAAATGGCAGTCAATAAAGCAGTAGATATTGTTGAAAGTTTCTGGCGCGAAGTCTGGCAAGCCAAGAACCCGCAAGCCGCAGCGCGCTTTGTAGCCGAAGACTTTGTGATCACGTCTGGCGGGATGGATATCGTCGGCCGCGATGCCTTTATTCAATGGATCGGTGTCTTTCTGTCGAAGATCGAAGACTTCGAATTCAGCAGTATCGAGACGTTTCAGAACGCCGAAGGCACTCGCGTTGCTTCCCGCTGGAAACTGGCCGGAAAGAACCAGGGCTTTATTGGTGGCCGCACGTGTAACAGCCCCTTTGAAATGCTCGGCACTGCGGTCTGGGAAGTTCGACCGGACGGCCTGCTGGCGCACAACTGGGTCGAGCGTAATGCGCTGGAAGTTCATCGCGATTTGATCGGGCTCTGAGTAGCCAAGTTGAAGTGCAACATGAAACCCGCAACTTTTTTCATATTGCTTCTGCAGATCCTGACTCCCCCACACGGTGCGCGTCCACCTGAAATTGTGATGGATGTCAGAAGTCTTCTGCAAGGGTCGGCGTTGCAGTATCCGCCGACCTATATGAAGTAACCGGAGACACACCATGAATACTCGTACTTTGTTCGCCAGTGCTGCTGTTGCCCTGGTAGTACTCACCCATAACGCGTTTGCAGACACGCCCAATGTACCCGCCAAGCCTTATCGCTATGGCATGCCGATCCACGTGGCGAAAGTCATTTCCCTTGAGGAGCCTCGTTCCGCCGATTGCGAAGTGGTCAGCGCCAAACTCACTTATCTGGACACCTCCGGAAATGTCGAGGCCTTTACCTACTTCAAAATGGCCCAGGCCTGTGAAGAGCAGAACTGAATGGGGGGCTGTACAACAAAAGCCGGATTGAACGGAAAGCCAATTGACCCGCTGTTGCATTGCATCAGCGGATCTTTTTTTACGACGAATTAATGAAGATCAGGCGCCGGCCACCAACACCTGCAACAAGCCACCCGCACCACCGCCAGCTCTGGACTGGGTCAACAGCAACAAACAATACGCGGCGATGATGCAGCTTGGTGGTGATCAAATAGTCATATGAGTTATCGTACTAACAGGTCATGATCAGGTCGTGTCCATACGGTTCCATCCTCCCTAAAAAAGTCGTCCAATAGAATCCCGACATTAACTTGCTTAATCTCCCAATATTCAAACTCCCTCAGCTCTCCCTTCCAGTGCATAACCACTTTAGTAGCAGTAGCAGATTTAAAACTGCCCTTATGGCTAGTAGGTGTTTGAACATCGATAGGGGTGTCGACGGTAATATTAGTGAACGAATCTTGTGAGTATGGCATTTCAATAGCTCCATCTATTCATAGAGGCTTCATCCTAAATCGACAACTGTTCAATATCACCTGTAAGAAATGACAGTTGTTTATAACTTTTCGACGTAACACCATTGAAATTATATTAGAAGCAGTCGCGACGCACTCTTCTGAGAAACGAGTTAAGTATGCCTAGCTAATAGCTTGAACGCTTCAACTTCCCCCCCCAATCACCAACCACTCCATCGACTACCCATTCCTGGTTGGCAGCATAACCGCTTTCTCACAACGCGCCCCTGTAGGAGCAAAACTTACTTGCGAAGGACGATAACGCGGCGTCCAGACTAATCACATCACGTACAAGCCCAAACGCCAGACAGCTAGCAGAAACACCAAGCACCGAGAAACCTGTGGTGAGAGAGGTTGCTCCCGCTAGACCGCGCAACGGCCCCAAAAAGGCACCGCTGCACAGCCCAACGTCCGCTACTTACTCACAGAAGACAGCACCTACTTAGGCAGATCGATCTTATCCAACACCCGATTCGCCGTGATCTCCGCCACCATGATGCTGTTGGAAATGCCCAGCAAAGCGTAGCGCGATTCCCCCTCTAAATGATCCACCAACTGATGGACCATCACGTCAACCGACGCCAGTATCTCGACCAAATAAACCGCCAGGGTTTCGACCGTAGTCTCAGGGTCTACGGAAAACAGGGTGCTGCGTGTTCGCGGGGTGGCTTTGATGTCGGCGTTCGATGGAAAGTGGTAATCGAGAGCCCGCTCGGCGGCCTCATTGAGCTTCTTTGAATCGGGTTCGTATGGGGAGGCCGGATCGGTGTCAGGCGGATTTGGTGAAGGCTTTATCATTTGCTGAGTGTCCTAATGGTGTGCCATCCCTCCTGCTGCTAAACGAAGAGGGTGGCAACTGCACGCAGGTTAGCAGACCGGGACACTCAGCAATCCGGCGCGCCCAAGGGCGCCCTACGTACAGCTACCATTAAGTACAGGCAATGAAATACCTGCATAACAGATGCACGTTCAGCCGAGATATCCCGGGCTGCTAAACCCGATCACTGATGGGCAGTGACACGAATCAAGTTACCGAGTGACCCCAAGGCGCACAAGCCGGCGGATTCTGGCGCAGCCGTAGGCAACGGCGCAAGGTTTTGTAGCTTTCAGGACGTAACCTTTGGAGGTTTTAAACAAAAAATCTGCGGCGATGTTTATTGACGTGGCGCGTGCTTCCCACACCAGACGAAACCTCGATAATCGACGAAGCATTTGAGCTGCCGAGTTCGAAAAATCATGTAAGCCAAAACGCGATCTGTAGCAGCTGGCGGGGGGATCAGGCGGCCTTATCTGCCAGGCCAGTACGGACCTTCACCACCGAGGGTTGCGTCGTGCTGAACACCAACCCCGAAGCAAACACCACCCCAAGAATCACGCCGCCCGCCCCCAGCAACTGCCACACATTGGGCAGCACACCGAGTATCGAGGACACCAGCATGGTGAACACTGGCGCCAGGTTGAAGAAGATCGACGTGCGCGCCGCACCGATCGCATGAATGCCTTTGAACCACAGCAAGTAGGCAATCAACGAACCACAGACCGCCAAGTAGAAAACCGCTCCATGCACAGACAGCGAAGCCGTACTGATCGAGGCCATCGGGCTTTCATAGATGAAGCCCAACACGATCAGGCCAATGACACCGAACAGCATCGAAAACGTGGTGGTTTCCAGCGGTGTCGAGTCTTTGACGAAGCGTCGGGTGCCGACCATGTTGGCTGCCCAGGCGATGCTGCCGGCCAGAATGATCGCGTCGCCGGTCGCCACTTTCAGCCCGAGCAGCACCTGGATATCCCCGCGCGTGATCACCAGTCCCACGCCCAGCAATCCCAGCACCAGCCCGATGGCGCGGCCGCGATCAATGCGTTCGCCTTCCAGCAGCACCGCGAAGATCATGGTCCACAGCGGCGTGGTCGCCAGGATCAGCGCGCCGTTGATGGGCGTGGTGGTTTGCAGGCCGAAGAAGGTCGCGAGGTTGAACGCGGTAAAGCCCAGCAGGCCCAGACCAATAAACGCGGCAAGATTGTTTTTCACCGTGGTGAGGCGCAACTTGCCCGCCAGGCCGAAAATCAGCAACAGCAACAGGGTAGAAATGGCAAAGCGCTCAATGGACGCGCTGATCGGTGCCATGCTCTTGATGATATAGGCACCGGCATTGAAGTTGGTGCCCCAGAAAAACGTGGCGCCGACGATGCCGGCATACGCGAGAGGCGTTGATTTGGACATGGCTGTTTCCTCGTCAAGTCGTGCGATGAACACGCCGCACACGGCGCGCTTCAGACCTGCTTGTCAGGTGTAGAAGAATTCTTGCAGGCTTGGCGGTGGGGCAAAATTCCCCATTTATTCACCCTTCATGTGAGAAAACGCCCATGTTCGATTGGGAGGATCTTCGCTACTTCATCGTCTTCGCCCACGAGCAGTCGTTGTCGGCGGCGGCGCGCAAGCTCAAGGTCGACCACGCCACCGTGGCGCGGCGCATCAGCGCGCTGGAGAGTTCGCTGAACCTCAAGCTGGTGGACCGGCGCCCTCGTTCCTATGTCATCACCGAGGACGGCGAGCGAATTGCCCAGCTCGGGCAGCGCATGGAAAGCGAGTCCTTCGCGGTGCAACGCTCGGCGCTCGCCGGGCAGGAAAGCTTTACCGGCGAAGTCACCGTCAGTGCCCCGCCCGCCTTGGCCTGCGCGTTGATAGCGCCGCGGATCAAGGCGTTGCGCACCCTGCATCCGCAACTGTCTGTGCAGTTGATCGGCAGTCTGGACAGCGCTTCGTTGTCGCGGCGCGAAGCCGATATTGCCGTGCGCCTGAGCCGCCCCAAGGAGCCGGACCTGGTGGCGCGCAAGGTGGCGACGGTGCAGTTTCACCTGTACGGCTCGGCAGATTACTTGTCCAAGACCGTCCCGGAAGATCTGGCGTTCATCGCTTACGACCAGACCATGGAGCAAACCCCGCAACAGATCTGGCTCAAGCAACAAGCGGGGGATCGGCCGATCCTGCTGCGCAGCAATGATCTGAACATCCAGGCAACCATTGCCCAGGCAGGCGCCGGCGTTGCGGCACTGCCGTACTTCCTTGGCGAGCACTACGGATTGCAAGCGATGGAGACCGTGGGCGCGGGGCTGGCGCGTGAAGTGTGGCTGGTGGTCCACAGCGACATCCGGCACACCCCGTCGGTGCAGGCGGTGATGAGTTTTCTGGCGTCCTGTTTCGAAAACTGAGTCAGTGCGCCAAACGCTGCTTTACTGATTCAGATCCTGAACCAACGGGAAGTGCCCCCATGGAACGTCTCACCGCCAAAGACTTCGCCCCGGAACTGCTGGAGCTCTACGACTACTACGCCCACGGCAAGATCAACCGGCGCGAGTTTCTTGATCGAGCAGCGCTGTTCACCCTGGGCGGTTTGACAGCCAGCGCCCTCCTCGCCTCCCTGAGCCCGAACTACGCCCTCGCCGAGCAGGTTGAATTCACCGACCCGGACATCCTCCCCGAGTACATTTCCTATCCATCACCCAAGGGCCACGGCAATGTCCGCGGCTATCTGGTGCGCCCGGCCAAAGCCACCGGCAAGGTGCCGGCGGTGTTGGTCGTGCATGAAAACCGTGGGCTCAACCCTTACATCGAGGACGTCGCCCGGCGCGTTGCCAAAGCGGGGTTTATTGCCCTCGCACCCGATGGCCTGAGTTCGGTGGGCGGCTATCCGGGCAACGATGAAAAAGGCAAGGAGTTACAAGCGACTGTCGATCCGGAAAAGCTGATGAATGACTTTTTCGCCGCCATTGACTGGTTGATGAAAAATGACAAGACCACGGGGAAGGTCGGCATCACCGGGTTCTGCTATGGCGGTGGCGTCTCCAATGCGGCGGCGGTGGCCTACCCGGAACTGGCGGCGGCCGTGCCCTTTTATGGCCGTCAGCCAAAAGCTGAGGATGTGCCGAAAATCAAGGCGCCGCTGCTGTTGCATTACGGCGAACTGGACAAGGGCATCAATGAAGGATGGCCGGCGTATGAGAAAGCGTTGAAAGCGTCGGGCAAAACTTACGAGGCATTCATTTACGCAGGCTGCAATCACGGTTTTCATAACGATTCCACGCCTCGCTACGATGAAGCCGCCGCGAAGCTCGCGTGGGACAGGACCGTGGCCTGGTTCAACAAATACCTGGTTTAGGCTGCTGTTTGCAGGTGTGGGCTACACCGTTATCAATTGCTTCGATCTTTTAAATCATGAAGCCGAATTTCTTATTTTTAAGCGGCGAGTTCAGGATGGCGCCACTTCTGATTATTCGGGCGAAAGCTTCATGAACATCAATTTTGCGTTTGCGTGCTTGATCGTGGTGTCGTTTGCGATTGCCCTGGGGCATGGCTGATCGCTCAGGCGTGCGCTTGCACCACTTCGATTCCCAGCTTGCGATAGTCGTCGATGTCGCCTGACGCCACGTGACGCTCGGTAATCAGGGTGTGCAAACGTGAGCACGGCACGACGATGTACGGTTCCACCGCACCCAATTTGTCCGCCGTGGTGACGGCGATCACTTGAGAGGCACTGTCAAACAGCGCCTGCTTCACTGGCACCTCATCAAAATGCAGCGAGCTGATGCCGACCTCCGGATGAATCGCACAAACCCCGGTAAACAGCACGTCAGCCTTGATGCCTTGCAACAAGCGCACGGTCTCGTGACCGCTGACCGACATCGTCGCCAGGTTAAGTTGCCCACCCGCCAGAATCACCTTGATGCCTGGGTATTCCGCGAGGGTAATCGCGGTTAACGGCGATGTGGTGATGGCCGTGATGGAAATAGTCGAAGGCAAGGACCGGGCGATCTGCAGCGTGGTACTCCCCGAATCGAACATCACGATCTGACCATCCCGGACGTGTCGCGCGGCAAGTTGCGCGAGGTGCACTTTCACCTCGTCGGTTTCACCTACCCGAGTGAGGAAATCCTTGCCCGTATCCTTGGGCCGAGGCAGCGCGCCACCGTGCACGCGTTGCACCAGGCCGGCGCTGTGCAGCTCCGACAGGTCGCGGCGAATGGTGTCTTCCGAAACGGCGAAATGCTGGCTCAATTCCGAGGCCATGACCTTGCCGTCGCGCTCAAGGATCAGGAGGATTTTTTGCCGGCGCACGGAAGGAAGCTCGGTGGCCGAATGCTGATCTTGCATGTTTATGCCTGAGTTTGCGTGTTTGTGCGAGATTAGCCAAACCGTTGCGTAAACACAATCGCGGTTTTGTTTTCTGGCAAACTCCCCGGCGTCTCCCCCAGAGCAGTCAGCCCATGCCCTTAGCCCTTGTCTCAAACGGTTCGCTCCTCACGCCTGAGCAGCCCGACGTAACCGTGCCCTGGTGGAGTTTCACCAAGACGGTTCTCGCCGCCGCAGCGTTGTCGCTGGTGCGTGATGGATTGATCGGTCTGGATGAGGGAGTGCCTGAAGGCCCGTTCACGTTGCGTCAACTGCTGCGGCATGAAGCCGGATTGGCGGATTACAGTGAACTCGCCGATTACCACACCGCCGTCGCGCGCCATGAGACACCGTGGTCAGCCGCTGAAATGCTGCAGCGTCTTGATGCGACCAGGTTACGTTATGCACCCGGAGACGGCTGGCGATACTCGAACGTCGGCTACTTGTTCATCGCCAGGCTCATTGCGCGCGTCACCGGGCTGAGACTTGAAGAAGCGCTGACGCAACGCGTGTTTGCCCCGCTCGGTTTATCGCGCATCCGCCTCGCCACGACCCGCGCCGATCTGGCGTACGTCAACATGGGAGCGGCTTCGACTTATGACCCGGGCTGGGTTTATCACGGTTTGCTGGTCGGCCCGCTTGTTGAAGCGGCCCTGTGTCTGGATCGTCTATTGGACGGGCATCTGTTGCCGCAATCACTGCTGCGGGAGATGCAAACGGTACGCACGCTGGGCGGACCGATCGCTGGGCGTCCCTGGGTTGCTCCGGGATACGGCCTCGGTCTGATGCAGGGCATGGTGGAAAGTGGCCTGACCTTGAGTGGTCACACGGGAGTCGGACCGGGCAGCATCATTGCGGTTTACCGCTGCATTGATGGAAACAGCACGGCGAGTTGCGCGGTTTTTGATGAAAGCGGCAACGAAGGGGCTGTGGAGGCCGAGGTCGTGCGCCACCTGATATGCGCGGCACTTGAATAAACCTGAAAATCACCTGACCGCCCATCCTCAAAAAAGGAGCGTTGAGACCTCGATGCGTCGAACTCACCAATATCCTGTGGCGAGAGAGCTTCCTCCCGCTGGGGTGCGGAGCGGCCCCAAAATCCGCAACCCGGATCATTCAGATAAACCGCGTGCACTGGATTTACGACGGCTGCGCAGCCGAACGGGAGCAAGCTCCCTCGCCACAGGTACAGAAGCGGTCACACCTCAATGTGTGGAATTCACAAGTAAGTTATTGATCACGTTGAATGTGCATCAGTAACTGGCGACTTGCGCCCCATTACCAGACATCACCAACGCCTTCAACGACGCATCAAACTGCTTCAACGCATTCACCTGCACCACATTTTGCTGGTCAATCTGCGCGGCAATCTCCGGGGCAGCTTTGCCATGCACCCACACCGAAGGCATCTGCTGCTCACGTGAGCCTTCAGCCTTGCCGATGTATTGCAGGTTCGAGTCGTAGAACTTGGCGAGGAATCGCGCTTCGACCTGGTTGTTGCGCTTGGACACCAGACGGTTGTAGGTGTCGAGCATCACCACCACATCGGGATGGGCTTGCACCAGGGCGTCGAGATTGTCGTAGACGGTCACCGAAGCAAATTGTTTTTGCAGCGACCCCATCAGCCAGTTGATCGCCCGCTTCGGATCGGAGCTGTTGACGAAGGCGCTGCTGATGCGCGAATCCAGCGCCGGGTTCTTCGCCCCATTCAGCGCGACCGAATGGTACTGCTCAAGGTATTCGATCGTGTTGAGGGTGTTTTCGCTGTAGAGCACGCCCACCGATTGAGTGTGCTGCAAGCTCGCCGGGCTGTCGCCCATCGGCAGGAAATGGCAGGACGGGTCGGCCGCGTAGGCCGGCACGGTGGCGGCAACACTGCCGGTCAATACGGCGACAAGGGCCAGCAAGGTAGAGATTCTCATCGCGCAGGTTCCTTCAGAGGCGACTTTGGTATGACGCTATCCTCCTCTCATGACAAAAAAACAGAACTTGCATTCCTTGATGGTGATTATTGATTAAACGAATGGTTGCGTACCGAGGCGTCAGGCGTGACTCCGTGGGGTGAGAAGTGACGTCGAGTGGATATCTGCGTGAAGCCGATTATGCTTCAAGAACCTTGCAGCGATGCGAGGCGGTCAACCTGTGTGCATGCTTCGTGCAATCCGTAATCCGACGACATCAGCCCAAGGGCCTGGGTGCGGCAAAGAGGTAACAAGGTACTCCGGCCTATAACAAGAACGACGGAGAAGACTCATGGCCGCAATCGACAACACCTCCACGGGCAGCGCGCCCCAACGCGGTATAACCAAGGAGGAGCGCAAGGTCATCTTTGCCTCGTCACTGGGCACCGTGTTCGAGTGGTACGACTTCTACCTTTACGGCTCCCTGGCCGCGATCATCGCCAAGCATTTCTTTGCCGGGGTCAATGAGACAACGTCCTTCATCTTCGCGCTGCTCGCGTTCGCTGCGGGTTTCGCGGTGCGTCCCTTCGGCGCCATCGTGTTCGGGCGCCTGGGTGACATGATCGGGCGCAAGCACACGTTCCTCATCACCATTGTGATCATGGGTGTCTCCACCGCCGTCGTCGGTTTTCTGCCCGGCTACGCGACCATTGGCGTGGCGGCGCCGATCATCCTGATCACCTTGCGCCTGTTGCAAGGCCTGGCGCTGGGCGGTGAGTACGGTGGCGCGGCGACCTACGTCGCGGAGCATGCGCCGAAAGGCAAACGCGGTTATTTCACCTCATGGATTCAAACCACCGCGACCCTGGGCCTGTTCCTTTCGCTGCTGGTGATCCTTGCTTGCCGGACGATCCTGGGCAACGAAGCTTTCGAGGCCTGGGGCTGGCGGATTCCGTTCCTGCTGTCGATCCTGCTGCTGATTGTGTCGGTGTACATCCGCTTGCAGCTCAGCGAATCACCGGTATTCGTGAAAATGAAGGCAGAGGGCAAGTCTTCCAAGGCGCCGCTGACCGAATCCTTCGCCCGCTGGGATAACCTGAAAATCGTGATCATGGCCCTGCTCGGCGGTACGGCCGGCCAAGCCGTCGTCTGGTACACCGGGCAGTTTTACGCGCTGTTCTTCCTGCTGCAGACACTGAAGATCGAGCCGCAGACCGCCAACCTGCTGATTGCTGGCTCGCTGCTGATCGGCACGCCGTTCTTCGTCATTTTCGGCAGCCTGTCCGATCGCATCGGCCGCAAGGGCATCATCATGGCCGGCTGCATTCTCGCGGCGCTGACCTACTTCCCGATCTTTAACGCGTTGACCCAATACGGTAACCCCGACGTGTTCGTCGCGCAGGAGAAGAACCCGGTCACGGTGATCGCCGATCCCGACCAGTGCTCATTCCAGTTCGACCCGGTGGGCAAGGCCAAATTCACCAGTTCCTGCGACCTCGCCAAGACCGTGCTGGCGAAACGGGCCATTCCCTACAAGAACGAAAAGGCTGAACCGGGCACGGTCGCGCAGGTGCGCATCGGCGACAAAGTGCTTCAGAGTTTCGAGGGCACCGGTATGCCGGCCGCCGACTTCAAGGCCAAGAACGACGCGTTCACCGCCACTCTCGGCACCGCCCTCAAAGAAGCCGGTTACCCCGAGAAAGCCGACCCGGCCAAGACCAACTACCCGATGGTGCTGTTGCTTCTGACCATCCTCGTGATCTACGTGACCATGGTCTACGGCCCGATTGCCGCCTGGCTGGTGGAACTGTTCCCGGCGCGCATCCGCTACACCTCGATGTCGCTGCCCTACCACATCGGCAACGGCTGGTTCGGCGGCTTCCTGCCGACGGTGGCGTTCGCCATGGTCGCGGCCACGGGTGATATCTACTACGGCCTCTGGTACCCGATTGTCATCGCCTTGATGACCGCCGTCCTGGGCATATTCTTCATGCCGGAAACCAAGGATCGGGAGATTCATCACACATAAAAACGGACACCTGCCCTCTCGTGAGCGAGAGGGCAGCCCTTTTAACTGCGCGCTGATGGATTAAATGCCGTCGCGGCTCAAAAACGAATTGAACCCCACGCCTCATCGTGTTTTCGAAACTCCATAAGCGCCGATCTTTGATCACGAGCAGCGCCATTGGAGAGGAATTCCCGATGAACCGTAGACTGCTGTTTCTGCTCGCCAGCCTGAGCCCCACGCTGGTATTCGCTGAAGGCTGTGACGTCCTGACCCGATCCCAAAGCCCATCCGTTCCGGTGGTCGAGTCCCATAGTTGCTATGAGTACGAAGGCATGCCGGTAAATGCCATCGATTGGTCATGCAGCAACGAGAGCAAGGACATGCTCACCAGCACCAAGAAAAAAGTCGACCAGTGCGACGACCATTATCAGGCCTCCTGCATCGCGACCCTGACCCAGGAATCCCTGGCCAACCCTCACTCCACCAGCAAGGACAAGAACAGCAAGTCGCTGAACATCCCCGACAACGCCCAGGTCACCACGTATTACTACGGTGCGGAACACTTGGCCCAATCGAAGACTGATTGCGAATCGGGCGGTGGACACTGGAAAGCGAAATGATGCCACTGGCTGATACGTCGCCGTTACATCGCGCGATTCGCTGTATCCGCGGTGTTACCTTACCGACCGTGTTGTCACTTCTGCGGTGCCCGGCGGGCCAATAGAGTATTGGCTTCGGTGTGTTGGCCGGGTCGAGAACGTCTTGACCCGACTGTCCGCCGATCCCCCCATCACGGAAGAGGTGACACCATGAGTTTCGTAACCGTTGAAAAAAACCAGAGCAGCGCCCCGTCGGAAGCCGATATGAAAAAGGCCATGACTGAATCTGGCGGCAAACCCGGGGAAGTCACCGGGACCAACGCGGCCCGGAAGCTGACTTACACCGGCACGGTCAATCACACCGTATATGAGAACAAGCTGATCGAGATTGCCAAGGGCAAACGAACCAGCTGGAACTTCGTCTGGGCCGACGCGAAGGTGAGTAGCCCGACGGCATGAAGCTACGGTGGGGCGGTCGCACGGCCGCTCCGCTGTTTCAACTCACAGATTCCCTTGATACAACCCGGTTACGCAGGCTGTTACCTTGCTGGTTTAACCGCCCTCCCCGCTGTAACGCCAAGACACTTCGCCGCCCTGAATCCTGCGCCTACTGTGAAGCCGTCAATGTGTTTAGAGGGTGCTGCCCGATCACTTGTCGGATTCGCTGCCCGCTGCCCATTGATTGCCCAACACAACCAAGGAAGAGGAAAGCCATGAGTAAGTCGAGCGCTGTAAGCAAGCAAGCTCTGCAACTTCACAATGATGTGCAAGAGGCCCTCAAGTCGTTCCAGAGCATTGCCCCCACGGCTCTGAAAACGTCGGACTACTGCAAGGTGTTGACGTCAACCCTGGCAGCCACGCAAAAGTCCGTCACGATCGAGATCGCAGCCGATGACCTGACCCTTCTCAAGCAGTCAGGCTACAAGCTGTGCTTCGCCAAGAAAGTCGGCAACGAAGCCTATAACGTTGTCTGGCAGTCCTATGACAAGTACCTGAGCAACAACGGCTTCAGCTGGACCCCGCAATACCAACTGTTCGGGTCCAATACTTTTCAGGCTGACGTGACGGTGAAGGTGTCGACCAACATCGTCACGATCGGCCTGGGGCAACAATCGATACTTAGCCCGGAAGGCTTGCTGGGCCAGGCGGTAACCGGCGGCCCAGACATATCCATTACCCTGGATAACGAATACGGCCCGATCCACCCCGGCATCAACCAGTTGTCAGTCGGCATCGACGGCACGCAGGTCAGCACGCCGATCTACGTCGCCACCAAGCAGGTGGTCACCGGCAATATCGTTTTGACCCCTGTCGAGGCCATTCTCGTGTGGTTCGAACAGAACGTGCAGACCAGCACCATGTTCAGCACGTCGCGGTCCAAGGCCATCGAAATCGACCTGACTGTCGTTAACGATGCAACCCGTCGCTACGAAGACGGTGCATGGAAAACCGTGTAATCGTCGCACCGGGGGCAACCTCGCGGTTGCCCCTTCCTCTCAAGAAACATCACCGCTTCCCCGGGCGAAATAGCCCGTCAACGACCGACAGATGGACTCCGCCAGATCTTCCTGGGTCGCGATGCCGTAAGGTTGATTGCGATCGAACTGCTCGGACCAGCGGATCCGCCCCTGTGCGACATCAATCAGGCGCACCGATGCCCGGACTCGGCTCGGTTCCACCCGCACGCTGCCCTCAAGGGAATAGTTACCGCGCCCGGCACGCACAACGTCCAGTGCCTTGACACTGGAGCGTGACACTTTCATCAGCACGTGGTTGCCATGGCTTTGCGTCTGCTCGAACGACTCGAAAAGCCGGCAGCTCAATTCTTCAGACAAGCCCTTGGTGAAGTCATCGCCGTCACGGGTGATGCAGGTAAACGGCTGAATCTGCAAAACAGGATGACGCATCGAGATGGTTTTGGGTCTGATCCGCTGGTAAGCCAGCCGATAACAACCGGCCGGAATGCTCAGGCGTACCGGGTCTTGCTGCCCGAGGGTGGCGTAATGGATCGCGAGTTTGCGCCGCAACCGGCCCACCTGCACGCGCACCACCGGATCGTCTCCGGTGCAGTAAACAGCCGGGTCACGGCGAAACACGGCGATGCCGATGGCATGCTCGGTGAGTGGGATAGTGGAAAACTGAAGATCGTGATCGACCAGGAAACGCAGCAAACTGCCCATGCGCCTGGACTTGGCAAACACCGGACTGGCCAGCAACAGCGCCAGCACCCGCTCTATCTCTTCGTGATCGAGTGGCTCGGGAACGCCCTCGGCACTTGAATGGCCTACGTGCTTGATTACCATTGCCTGCCTCCGTGCAGGTTACCGACAATCGCTCGCCACCCCTGTAGAAGTGGATATTGATACTGAAGTCGTACTCCATGGCCACGCTCAACGCCCGATCCCGTAAAGGCTCGGACGCTGCAACGTCGAAGCTTAGCAGTGGTTACGCAATGGCGAAGATATTGTGCTGATCACGGCGTTTGCCCGGGTAATCAGCAGCAACGCGTGGTGCATTGCTTGCCGCCGTAGCGGGCTTCCTGACGCTCGCGAAGAAACGCCGAATGGCTCATCACCGGTTCTTCGGGGTGTTTGAGCGCCATCTGGGCGACATAGTTGTCGTAATCAGGGACGCCGACCATCAAACGCGCGCTCTGGCTGAGGAAGCGGGCGGCTTGCTGCAGTTTACGGATCATGGCAACGCTCTCATTGTGAGGGGGGACAAGGCCATGAAAGCGCACTTTTGTATCTGGAATGTGTCGACGCTCGACCGGACGTAAATCAGTACCTGTAGGAGCCAGGCTTGCCGGCGAAGGCGCTCTCAAGTACGCCTTCGCCGGCAAGCCTGGCTCCTACAGGTTCCGGCTCTGATCCGTAGTCTTGTGCCGCTTCTGCCCCTGTACCAAAACCACCCCTCGTCCAACAATGAGCGAAACACGGCCACAGTTTGTTAATATCCACGCGCTTTTTTCGTCTGACTCATCAGGCGCTACAGATTTCCCGTCGCAACACAGGAATGCTTTTCCATGAGTACGTTGTTTACCCGCCGCACGGTCCTGCGCGGTATGGGCTTGTTGAGTCTTGGCCTGCTCGCCGGCTGCGATGACAGCTCCAGGCTGTCGTTCAAGTACGGCAAGGACCTCAGCGACAAGATCATGGGGCGTACCTTCAAGCTCAAAGACGCCCAGGGCGAAACGAAGATGCTCACCAGTTATCGCGGCCTGATGCCGATGGTGTTCTTCGGTTTCACCCAATGCCCGGCGGTCTGCCCCACGACCCTGGCCCGTGCGGCACAGGCCAAGAAACTGATGGGCCGAGACGGCGAGAAGCTGCAGGTGATCTTCATCACCCTCGACCCGGAACGCGACACGCCGCAAATGCTCGACGCCTACGTCAAGACGTTCGACCCGAGCTTCGAGGCGCTGCACGGCACGCTGGAAGAAACCGCCGCCACCGCCAAGGAGTTCGGCGTGTTCTTCGAAAAGATCCCGAGCGGTTCGACCTACACCCTTTCCCACACCGCGACCAGCTACGTCTTCGACTCCCGGGGCAACTTGCGCCTGGGGCTGTCCGCGTCCCTTACGGCTCAAGAGTGCGCAGAAGACCTGCTCACCGTCATGGAAGTCTGCTGATGAATTCGATCCACGCCAACACCGCTTTCTCGCGACGCGTCAAACAACTGGTCCTGGGGTGCGCCCTGATCGGCATGGCCTGGCAGGTATCGGCGCAAACCAGAGTGGACGATGCCTGGGTCCGCGCGACCGTTGCCGGCCAGCCATCGACCGGCGCCTTCATGACCCTGCAAGCCGACAGCG
The DNA here is from genome assembly GCF_005930655.1 of Pseudomonas sp. FSL W5-0299. Classification (NCBI taxonomy): domain Bacteria; kingdom Pseudomonadati; phylum Pseudomonadota; class Gammaproteobacteria; order Pseudomonadales; family Pseudomonadaceae; genus Pseudomonas; species Pseudomonas sp. FSL W5-0299. Next base: position 9,129 of record NZ_RXHX01000042.1, on the reverse strand, counting down.
ACAGCAAGCTGCTCAGCGTGCAATCGCCTGTCGCCAAAACCGTACAGATTCACCAATCCAGCATGAAAGATGATGTGATGAGCATGCGTCAGGTCGAGTCTGTCGAGCTGCCGGCCGGCAAGCCGGTGAGCTTTGATCCCCACGGCTATCACGTGATGCTGATGGACCTGACGGCGCAGGTGAAGGAAGGCGATAAAGTCCCGCTGATCCTGACCGTGGAAAACGCCAAGGGCGAGAAAGAGACGATTAAGGTGGAAGCCGAGGCCCGGGCACTCGGCATGGCTGATCACAGCAAGATGCATTAACGGTCGGGGTTTCTCGGGGCGAGCGGCTCTTATTTGACGAGTCGCTTCTCCTTGGAAGGCCGGTAGCCGAAATACGAGCTGTAGCACTTGCTGAAATGGCTCGGCGACACAAAGCCACACGCCACCAGCACGTCCACCTGGGACAGCTCCGTATGCTGGAGCAGCCGCCGCGCTTCGGTAATTCGCAGTTCCATGTAATACCGTTGCGGTGTCGTGCCCAGTTGCTCCTTGAACAACCGTTCGAGCTGTCGACGAGAACGACCCGCGTAAACCGCCAATTGCTCCAACTCCAACGGCTCTTCGAGGTTGGCGTCCATCAGCTTCACCACCTCGCGCAATGGCGCGCTCACACAGACATTTTCCGTAGGCTTGATGCGCCGGTAGCGCGACTCCTCGAACGCCAGGATGTCCTCGATCCCCTCGACAAGCGCTTTGCCGTAAAGGCCTTTGATCCAGTCCAGCGCCATGTGGAAAGCCCCGGACGGGCTCGAAGCCGTCAGCCGGTCTCGATCAATGATGTAGGGCTCGCTGCTGACCTGCGTGGCCTTGCAGAAATCCGCCAGCGCCGGGCGATGCTCCGGGTGAATCGCGCAACGGTAACCGTCCAGCAGACCGGCCTTCCCCAAAAACCATGCACCATTCCACAGCCCGGCCAGGCTGACGCCCTGGTCCGACGCCGTGCGCAACAGACTGATCAAGCCTTCGCTGGCCTTGAGTTCTGTCCGGTAGCCACCGCAGATCACCAGCAGGTCCAGCGCTTTGACCGCTGCGCAATCGATACGGGCATCGGGCCGAATGACCAGGCCCAGATCGCTGACGACTTCGCCATCGTTCAAACCAAAGGTGCGAGAAGAGAACGAGTCGGGTCGTAGTAGATTGGCCGTGACCACCGTATCCAGCGCCTGGGTAAACGCCGGCAGCGAGAAATGTTCGAGCAGCAGAAAGCCTGCGCGGACCGTTTGCCGGGTCCCATCAGGGTGTTCATTGAGATAGCGAAGGTTTTTGCCCTTCATGCCTCCGCTGAATTGGCGTCGTTCGATCAATGCTCGATCCACTCCATTACATTACCCAACCGGTTGTATGGTGCGCTGATAAAGCGCCATGTTAACCCGTGGAGCCTCTTCGGCGTATCCACCCGAGCGCCAGACGGCGCTCTGCCTCAGTTATTTATACTCAAATGCCAGCTTAATAATATTTTACCGATACCAGGGTCATCCCTAGTCTTGAGCCCAAGAAATGGCGGGTCGTTCGCGACCTCACTCCAACTTCGAAGGGTATTGAGATGACCACCGAAAAAATAAAAACAGATACGCTGATTGTTGGCGCCGGTCAGGCTGGCGTGGCCATGAGTGAACACTTGAGCAAACTCGGGGTGCCGCACCTGGTGCTGGAGCGCAGCCGCATTGCCGAGCGTTGGCGCACCGGGCGATGGGATTCGCTGGTGGCCAATGGTCCGGCGTGGCATGACCGGTTCCCGGGTCTTGATTTCGACGACCTCAGCCCCGACGAATTTGCCCCGAAAGAACGCGTCGCCGATTACTTCGAAGCCTACGCCAGGAAATTCAACGCGCCGATCCGCACCGGCGTCGACGTGCTGAAAGTCGAGCGCAATGTCGGTCGCCCGGGCTTCACCATTGAAACCTCTGAAGGCGTGATCGAGGCCAACCGCGTGGTGGCCGCCACCGGGCCTTTCCAGCGGCCGGTCATTCCGCCGATTGCGCCGAAAGATCAGCCTTTCATGCAGATCCACTCGGCCGACTACCGCAACCCGGCGCAACTGCCTGAAGGCGCGGTGCTGGTGGTCGGCGCGGGTTCGTCCGGCGTGCAGATTGCCGATGAATTGCAGCGTGCGGGGAAGAAGGTTTACCTCTCCGTCGGCGCCCACGACCGCCCTCCTCGCGCTTACCGCAACCGTGATTTCTGCTGGTGGCTGGGTGTGCTGGGCGAGTGGGATCAGGCGGCGATGAAACCGGGACGGGAGCACGTGACCATCGCGGTCAGCGGTGCCCATGGCGGGCGCACGGTGGACTTCCGTGGACTCGCCCATCGCGGCATGACGCTCGTGGGGCTGACTCAATCGTTCAACGGTAGCGTAGCGACGTTCCAGCCGAATCTGGCGGACAACCTGGCGCGTGGCGATGAGAACTACCTGGCGCTGCTAAATGCCGCCGACGCTTATATCGAACGCAACGGCCTGGACCTGCCGGAAGAACCTGAAGCCCGCCACGTGTTCCCGGATCCCGAATGCGTGACCCACCCGATTCTTGAACTCGACCTGACCAGGGCCGGCGTGACTTCGATCATCTGGGCCACCGGTTTTGCCACGGATTACAGCTGGCTCAAGGTCGATGCCTTCGACGACAACGGCAAGCCCCAGCATCAGCGCGGCGTGTCGAGCGAGGCTGGCGTGTATTTCCTTGGCCTGCCGTGGCAGTCCCGTCGCGGCTCGTCGTTCATCTGGGGTGTCTGGCATGACGCCAAGTACGTGGCAGATCACATCGCCATCCAGCGCTCTTACCTCGACTACCACGATGCGGCGCAACGCGAGGCTGAACAGGCCCCGGCCGCCCTCAAAACCACAGTCAGTGCCTAAGCCTTTTTCTGTCAGGAGCTAAAAATGTCCACGCCAACCCATACCCGTATTCGCATGTTCAACACCAAGGAAACCTACCCGAACCAGAGCCTGGACAATGACCTGTGCCAGGCGGTCCGGGCAGGCAATACCGTTTATGTTCGCGGCCAGGTCGGGACGGATTTCGAGGGCCGGCTGGTGGGTCTGGGTGACCCGCGTGCGCAGGCCGAGCAGGCCATGCGCAACGTCAAACAGTTGCTGGAAGAGGCTGGCAGCGACCTCACCCACATTGTGAAAACCACGACTTATCTGATTGACCCGCGGTATCGCGAGCCGGTGTATCAGGAAGTGGGCAAGTGGCTCAAAGGCGTGTTTCCGATTTCGACCGGGCTGGTGGTGTCGGCGCTGGGGCAGCCGCAGTGGCTGATGGAGATTGATGTGATTGCGGTGATTCCTGAGTAAGTCGTTAGACCGAGTCGCGGCCTTCGCGAGCAGGCTCGCTCCCACAGGAAAGTCTTCAGTGGCCGCGGATTTGTGTACGACACAGATCCAACTGTGGGAGCGAGCCTGCTCGCGAAGAGGCCCGCCCAGACACCACCTTCTCCAAGGCAAACCAAGGAGCTAAACCCATGACTTTCTCCATCGCCGCCCGATGCCCCGAAACCGGCCAGTTCGGCATTGCGATCAGTTCCTCCAGCATCGCCGTCGGCGCCCGTTGCCCCTGGCTGTTGCCGGGTGTCGGCGCTGTCTCCACACAAAACATCACCTTGCCGTCGTTAGGCCCGGAAGTGCTCGCGCTGATGGAACAAGGCCTGGCGCCGGCCGAGGCGCTGGACAAAGTCCTGACCCGCAACGGTTACAGCCAATACCGTCAGATTACCGCCATCGACCACCTCGGCCAGACCGCGCATTTCAGCGGCGCGCAAACCCTGGGCAACCACAACGCCGTGTCCGGTGAACAATGCGTCGCCGCCGGCAACATGCTTGCCGACCGTTCGGTCATCGAGGCCATGGTCCAAGCGTTCGAACACGGCGAAGGACAACTCGCCGACCGCTTGCTCGCTGCCATGAAAGCGGCCATCGCCGCCGGTGGCGAAGCCGGGCCGGTGCATTCGGCGGCGATGGTGGTGGTCGGCGAACTGACCTGGCCGATCATCAACCTGCGGGTCGATTGGGCGGACGAAAATCCCATCGGCCAGCTGGAAAAACTCTGGGACGCTTATCGCCCGCAAGTTCAGGACTACATCGACCGCGCCCTCGCCCCCGACAAGTCCCCCGGCTACGGCGTCGCCGGAGACGACCGATGAGCAGCAGCCGTGATTTGCTGGAAACCCTAGTGGCGTTCGACACCACCAGCCGCGAATCCAACCTGCACCTGATCGAGTTCATCCGCGACTACCTCGAGGGTTTCGATGTGCCTTGCGAGCTGATCTACAACGAGCAACGCAGCAAGGCCAATCTGTTCGCGACCATTGGCCCGGCGGATCGGCCGGGCATCGTGCTGTCGGGGCACACCGACGTGGTGCCCGTCGACGGCCAGCCGTGGACTGTTGCGCCGTTTGAACTCACCGAGCGCGACGGCAAACTGTTCGGGCGCGGCACGGCGGACATGAAAGGCTACATCGCTTGTGTTCTCGCCCTCGTTCCGTCGCTGGTGAACGCCCGGTTGCGGCTGCCGGTGCACATCGCGCTTTCATACGATGAAGAGGTCGGCTGCCTCGGCGTGCGTTCGTTGCTGGCGGAGTTGGAACAGCGACCGGTCAAACCGATGCTGTGCATTATCGGCGAGCCGACCGAACTCAAGCCGGTGCTCGGGCATAAAGGCAAACTGGCGATGCGCTGCGATGTCCACGGTGAAGCGTGCCACTCCGCCTACGCGCCGCTGGGGGTCAATGCCATCGAATACGCCGCCGAACTGATCGGTGAGCTGGGGCGGATCGGCAACCGACTCAAAGCCCCCGAGCATCACGATGCGCGGTTCGATCCGCCGTTCAGCACCGTGCAAACCGGGGTGATTTGCGGTGGCAAGGCCTTGAACATCGTCCCCGCCGATTGCCGCTTCGACTTCGAAATCCGCGCGTTGCCCTCGTATGATCCGAGTGAAGTTGCACAGGCGTTGAAGGCCTTTGCCGAGCAACAGGTGTTGCCGCGCATGCGTGCCGTGAGTGAACAGAGCGAGATTCGATTCAGCCAGTTGTCGGCGTATCCGGGATTGGCGACTGATGCACACAGCGAAGCGGCCGAGTTGATCGCCAGTTTCTGTGGCTCCCGAGCGTTCGGCACCGTGGCCTTCGGCACCGAGGGCGGCCTGTTCGATGCCGCCGGCATTCCCACCGTCGTCTGCGGCCCCGGCAGCATGGACCAGGGCCATAAACCCGACGAATTCGTCAGCCTCGAACAACTCACTGCCTGCGACGCCATGTTGCAACGGATGCTGCTATCGATCACTGAATAACAAAGATTCCGAACACCCAAAAAACCCCTGTGGGAGCTAGCCTGCCAGCGATAGCGATCTGACAGCCAAATCAATGTTGACTGTCAAATCGCTATCGCTGGCGGGCTAGCTCCCACAGGGTTTTGCGGTGACCAAACGACCTACTTTTTTTAACGTCTATACCCACAATCTTACTAATTTATCTATCCGCCCCCACCGCACATCATCACTCCAACAAGAAAAGCGTCGCCCCAGTGCGGCGCTCACCGAAGTACGTCCACGTACTCAAATTGCCTTGGAGTCCGTCATGGTTACCACCGCAACAACCGCCGCCCCGCTCATCGAAAAACACACCATCGGTTACGTGCCGCCCGAAGATCGCCACGGCAAGACCCGTGACCTGTTCACCCTCTGGTTCGGCGGCAACATCGCCCCGCTGCCCATCGTCACCGGCGCCCTCGGCGTGCAGATGTTCCACCTCAACCTGGTGTGGGGCATCGTCGCCATCCTCGTTGGCCACCTGGTCGGCGGCGTGCTGATGGCGCTGCACTCGGCGCAAGGCCCGCAGATGGGCATTCCGCAAATGATCCAGAGCCGCGCCCAGTTCGGCTCCCTCGGCGCCCTGCTGGTGGTGCTGATCGCCGGCATCATGTACATCGGCTTCTTCGCTTCCAACATCGTTCTTGCCGGCAAATCCCTGCACGGCGTGGTGGACAGCGTGCCGGTGCCGGTCGGCATCGTCATCGGCGCCCTCGGTTCCGGCATCATCGGCATCATCGGCTACCGGTTCATCCACGTACTCAACCGCATCGGCACCTGGGTGCTGGGCGCCGGCATCGTGCTTGGTTTCGGCTACATCTTCACCCACGTGCAGACCGCCGATTTCCTCACCCGTGGCAGCTTCAACATCTCCGGCTGGCTGGCCACCGTCTCCCTCGCCGCGCTCTGGCAAATCGCCTTCGCCCCCTACGTCTCCGACTACTCGCGCTACCTGCCGGCGAGCGTGCCGGTGGCTGCTACGTTCTGGACCACGTACCTGGGCACCGTTCTCGGCTCCAGCCTCTCGTTCATCTTCGGCGCCGTCGCCGTCCTCGCCACGCCCGTAGGCATGGACACCATGGACGCGGTCAAACTCGCCACCGGCTCCATCGGCCCGTTGATGCTCGTGCTGTTCCTGCTCAGCGTCATCAGCCACAACGCCCTCAACCTCTACGGCGCCGTGCTGTCGGTCATCACCCTGGTGCAGACCTTCGCCTACCGCTGGATCCCGACCGCCAAAAGCCGCGCCGTCCTCTCCCTCATCATCCTCGCCGCGTGCTGCTTCGCCGCCGTCGGCGCCTCCGCCAACTTCATCGGTCACTTCGTCGATATGGTACTGGTGCTGCTCGTGGTGCTGGTGCCGTGGACCGCGATCAACCTGATCGATTTCTACGCGATTCACAAAGGTCAGTACGACATCGATTCGATCTTCAAGGTCGATGGCGGGATCTATGGACGCTACAACCCGCAGGCGTTGCTGGCGTATGCAATCGGGATCGCGGTGCAGATTCCGTTCATGAACACGCCGCTGTACGTTGGGCCCATCTCCGAACACATCAACGGCGCTGACCTGTCCTGGCTGGTCGGCCTGCTCATCACCTCACCGCTCTACTACTGGCTGGCCAACCGCGACAGCGCCTACAAACGCCGCCTCTCCACCGGAAAACTCGCCAACTCGATCTAATGAACCCCCGCAATCCCTGCAGGAGCGAGCCTGCTCGCGATGAGGCCCTGACAGTCAAAACAGATTTGACTGACAGATCACCCTCGCGAGCAACCCAGCGCAAGCCTCCACCAAAATTTAATGAACCCTGCCCACCACGACTCACCTAACAGAAGGACTATCTGGAGGGTGACTCATGCAAATCGAAACAATCTGGATCGTGCTGACAGCCGTTCTGTTGCTGGTCGAGCTATGGGCAATCAACCGAGTGCGCAAAGCCGAAGGCAAATCGACCAACAAACTCTTGTGGATCGTGGTGATCGTGTTTGTGCCGCTGATTGGGGTGGTGGCGTGGGCATTGGCTGGACCGAAACACACCGACCACAACCCGCATTCACCCCAGGCCCGGCAATGAAGTCGGGAGGGTTCGCGATAACCCGCTTCTGATCGACAGGGGCGAGCCACGGACGGCCGCTCGCCATACCCGGTAACTCACACTGACAACACTGAGACGCACGTACTTGACGCCTCACGCCATTAAGTGGGAAAACGTGCACGGCCCAAATGGAAGCGTTGGCGCACTTCAAAAATCAAGGAAGACTCATGAAAACCCTGGTGTGTTTGCTGATCGCCACCGGCGTCGGCACCGTGTTGCAATACGCCGGTATCCCCCACGGCCTGTTGTTGGGCTCGATACTCGCGAGCGCGTTGATCGCCAGCAATCTGCGATTTTCCCCCACCCTGCCCTTCGGCCTTGGCTATGTGCAAATCGTGCTGGGGATTGCGACCGGCCTGATGTTTACCTCGTGGGACAACCACACCGTGGCGGCCATGTTGCCCAGCCTCGGCTTCATGCTGCTGTGCCTGATGGTCCAGAGTTCCGTGGCCGGTTTCTGGTTGTTCAGAGTCTCGGGCTGGAACCTCAAGGACTCGCTGTTATCCGTGTACCCCGGCGCACTCGCCGCCGTCTTCGACTTGATCGAGTCTGAACGCGCGTCCAGCAAAGTGATCGTCGTGCACTTGGTCCGCCTGTTGTCGATCACCTTGCTGGTCAGTTTTTGCATTCCCGGGCATGTCGACGTGGCGCTGGCCCAGAGCAGCCCGCTGGACGCGAGTACGGCGCTGACCCTGCTGTCCCTGATCGCCTTGTGCCTGCTGCTCGGCCGCGTGCTGCTGAGCGTCGGCGTGCCAGCGCCGTTCATGCTCACCGCTATCGTGCTCACCGCCGCCTGCATCAAGCTGGGCTACCTCCAGACATTCCACCTGCCGCAGTGGAGCGTCGACTCCGCCTCCGTGCTGATCGGCGTGCTGATTGGCTCGAAATTCAAGGACATCACCTTCGCCGAGCTGGTCCGCCATGGCCGCGCCGGGCTGCTCGCCGTCGGCCTCATGTTGCTGATCGCCGCCGCGTTTGCCGGTGTAGCCGGGCAGTTGCTGGGCAGCGATCCGCTGTCGTTGTGGCTGGCGTACATGCCGGGGGCCATTGAAACCATTGCCATCGTCGCGTTCAGTGGCGGGCTGAATGTGGTGTTTATCCTGACGCATCATTTGGTGCGAATGATCGTGCTGCACTTTGCCCCGGCGCTGATCGTGCAGGCGCGGCGCTGGCGGGCGGAGTGATTGCCGAACACAAATCGCAAACACCTCCCGATGTGGAGGCGTTTTGCTTTGTGCTGCCGGGAGGACGGGACTAAACGGGAGAGATCGTGGCCAGGGCACCAATCAAAATGGTTAACACCAGAAATCCACCGAGGAAAATTGCCATCTTGCCCATGGGGCCTCCTACATTATGAGTTTACGGTGCAGTGACTGCGCGACTGCGGACCGTGCTGTCATTGTGAGCGTGAGGGTGGGTGCATGACAGAGGCAGATGGCGAAGGAAAATGCGGATCAGATGCTGGACGTGTAGCCGCTGCCGAGCAGCGCGAGGCCTGTGGGAACGAGCCTGCTCGCGATAGCGGATTTACATTCAACAGAAATGTTGGCTGACCCACCGCCATCGCGAGCAGGCTCACTCCTACAGGGAGCAGCGGCGATAACAATACCTGTGGGACGACCCCATCCAATGTGGGAGCGAGCCTGCTCGCGATAGCGGATTTACATTCAACAGAAATGT
>NZ_RXHX01000041.1:0-53985 GCF_005930655.1 Pseudomonas sp. FSL W5-0299 | reverse complement strand
TCATTAAACCGCGTCGCCGAAGGTGGTTCCGACCGTCTGATCGAAAACCGCGTCGCCGAAGGTGGTTCCGACCGTCTGATCGAAAACCGCGTCGCCGAAGGTGGTTCCGACCGTCTGATCGAGAACCGCGTCGCCGAAGGTGGTTCCGACCGTCTGATCGAAAATCGCGTCGCCGAAGGTGGTTCCGACCGTCTGATCGAAAACCGCGTCGCCGAAGGTGGTTCCGACCGTCTCATCGAAAACCGCGTCGCTGAAGGTGGTTCCGACCGCCTGATTGAAAACCGCGTCGCCTGAATGAATGGCTTCACAGCGGTACCCATCAAAAAGCCCGGCCTGACCCGCCGGGCTTTTTCGTGAGCTACTTTTAGTACATTCGCATAGCCGTCAGTCGATCTTGGCGGCACTATCAGGGTCTTGCAGCAAGCCATCGGGCGACACTGCATGTGCAACACTGAAACGTTCTACAGAACAACAAAAATACAGGAGTTGAAAATGTCTGAGCTGAACCTGCACCCCAATGCCGCGCACTCCCTGAAGCAATGGCACGACATGATCCGCAAGGGTGACTTGAGCGCCCTGCCGGAGTTGTTGGACCCACAGGCAGTATTCCGCTCACCGATGGCCCACACGCCCTACCCGGGAGCGGCCGTGGTATCGATGATTCTCAACACGGTAGTCAATGTATTTGAGGATTTTGCCTATCACCGGGAACTGTCGACGGCCGACGGCTTGAGCGTCGTCCTGGAGTTCAGCGCCAAAGTGAACGGTAAAGAGTTAAAGGGTATCGACATGATCCGCTTCAATGAACACGGAAAAATCGTCGAATTCGAGGTGATGGTTCGCCCATTCAGTGCCTTGCAAGCCTTAGGCGAGCAAATGGGACAACGCCTTGGCGCTTTTCTGGCCGCCAGCAAAGCCTGATTGCAAAGCATCGGTTGGGGCGCGGTGCTGCAGGGGGCCGACAGGCAACCCGAGCACCTCGCTCTATACCGGCTAATCACCCATTGCAGTTCTTACGCAGGAGTTGGCAATGAACTTCAGATGCTCACTTGCAACCCTAATGATCAGCGTAAGCCTTTTCGGCTGCGCCACTTCAACAGACCATGGCGTGTCTGTCCCCTTGGTCGCCACCCGACAGAACACCGGGCAGATCGGCAACGTCACGCTGACAAGCTGGGAAAAACAGACCGGACTCAGCTTCTTCATCACGGGAGCTCCCAGCGGAGCGACTTTGCCCTTGCGTCTCTACAGCTTCATCCATAAAGGCACCTGTCAGCAGCCCGGGCCAGTGGCCTTTGCAATGAACGACAAGGTCAACACCCTGCGCGAACCTGTACGCGGCTGGTCGTTCTCAAGAAGTGCACCGATCGCCCTGCAAGACCTGCTTTCCAGCGAGTATTCCATCGTCGTGCGAACGGCTCCGGAGAGTGGCAACGTCGATATTTTTTGCGGTGACATCAAGCAGGGAGGCGCAGTGAAGTAGCCATTCGAAACGGCTTACTCCCTGTCTTTCGTAGTACGGATGAGGTTGTCCCGTAATTTCACAATGGCTTTCTGAATTTGCACGAATTCGTCGGGATCAAGACCGGTTTGCGGGAAGCCTTCTTCCGTGAGGCCTTCACGCAGTTTTCGCCCCTCGCTTGTGAGGCGGATGCGAACCTGCCGCTCGTCTTCCGGGTCGCGCTGGCGCAGCAGATAACCCATCGCCTCCAGTTTCTTCAGGATCGGCGTGAGGGTGTTGGATTCGAGGAACAGCTTTTCGCCAAGGCTGCCAACGGTCTGGTTGTCTTCTTCCCACAGCACCACAAGGGTGATGTATTGCGTGTAGGTAAGTCCGAGCCGTTCAAGCATTGGCTTGTATGCCTTGCCGAAAGCGAGGTTAGAGGAATAGACAGCAAAGCACAGGAAGTCGGAAAGCTTCAGGTCGAGGGCGGCTGTCTTTTCGGTGGATTTCATGAGCGTTCTCTGTGGCCAAAGACGGATGGGCTGCAAAGTCAGACTATACATCGCATGCGATGGTATCGGAAGTGCTCACTGCTACGGCCGCCGCTTTCAGGTCGATCAGGCCTTTGAAGGCCAACGACCGGTCCAACGGGAACGCCCCTTGATCGCGCGGTTCAGATCACTTTCACGCAGGAGCTGACCAGCATGCTGATTTCACACTCGCGCTTGCATCTCCGGGCCAAGGGGTAAGCCTGCCCTGCCCCTCTTCTTCACTTTGACGCATGACGAGGATCGTCACGACGGTCAATGTACTCAAGCCCCAGCGGACCTGTTCCGTACACCTGAGAAATATATTCCCCCGATCTGGCCCAGTGAAAATGCGGCGTATTAGCCGGGAGCACCACTACACTGCCCGGGCCATAAGCGACCAACTTGTCCGGATCAAACACAGACCCAAAACCAATGTAAAACACACCGGACATGACGGTGTATATACGGTCTTCAGGATGGGTATGGGGCATTAACTTCGTGCCATTCGGTACTTTGACTCGCACGACGTAGGGGCCTGGCTTGGCAGGATCACCGACCAGTACAGCCAGTTTTACTTCTTGCGGAAACGCTGGAAAGCTACGCCACTCCACGTCTTCGTTATACAAAGCACCGGTTTTACCGAGCGGCAATGGTTGTGCTTGAACCACCGACAGGGTTGTACACAGGGCAAGAAACGTAGTCAGGCAAGCAGTTTTCATAATGCTCTGAATCATGGGAGGCCCCTGAGAAAAAATGTCCTCTCTACTGTAGGGGTGGCGATCTCCTGTGATAATGCCGCTGATGCGTATTTCAGTTGATACGCAATGTAATCAATTCAATAACAGGTGTCATAACAGCCCCCCGACTCACCGCGATGGCTAGCCCTTTCACTTCGCGAGCGTGTGCGCTGACACAACCTCCAACGGAGGGATGAATTCAGTCCGGGCTCTTGCCAACCAACAGTTCGCCCGGACGCTCACCCTCCCCCCTCACACCTGATCCATCGCCTCGAACACACCCTTGTCCTCACCCAGGAATCCGCCGCTTTGGTGCTGCCACAGCCGCGCATAGACGCCGTTCTTCCCAAGCAATTCGCTGTGAGTGCCCTGTTCGATGATGCGTCCGTCATCCATGACGATGAGTCGGTCCATGGCCGCAATCGTGGACAGCCTATGGGCGATAGCGATCACGGTCTTGCCCTGCATCATTTCATCGAGGCTTTCCTGAATGGCGACTTCGACTTCCGAGTCCAGGGCGCTGGTGGCCTCGTCAAGCAGCAGGATCGGGGCGTTCTTGAGCATCACACGGGCAATCGCGACGCGTTGGCGCTGGCCGCCCGACAGCTTGATGCCGCGCTCACCCACAAGGGTGTCGTAGCCGGTACGGCCCTGCCGGTCGCTCAGTTGGCTAATGAATCCATCGGCCTGGGCATTGGCCGCGGCGCTGCGAATTTGCGCCTCGGTCGCATCGGGACGGCCGTAAGCGATGTTGTCGCGAATAGAACGGTGCAGCAGGGAGGTGTCCTGCGTGACCATGCCGATGGAGCCGCGCAGGCTTTCTTGCGTCACGTGTGCAATGTTTTGGCCGTCAATGCGAATCTCCCCGCTGTCGACGTCGTAGAAGCGCAGTAGCAGGTTGATCAGCGTGGATTTGCCAGCGCCAGAGCGGCCGACCAGGCCGATTTTTTCGCCCGCGCGAATGCTCAGGCTCAGGCCATCGAGCACCTGGCGTTCGCCATTGTAGTTGAAGCTCACCTTATCGAAGGTGACTGCGCCGCCAGAGGTCACCAGCGCGCCCGCGCCCGGTGCATCCTGCACCTTGGCGCCCAGGGTCAGTGTTGCCATGCCGTCCTGTACGGTGCCGATGCTCTCGAACAGCGAGGTCATTTGCCACATGATCCAGTGCGACATGCCATTGATCCGCAGCGCCATGGCGGTGATTGCCGCCACGGCACCCGCGCCAACCTCACCCAGGTGCCATAGCCACAGGGCATAACCACCGGCTGCCATGATCAACGCCACCACCAATGCCTGGTTGACGATCTCGAACTGGCTGACCAGACGCATCTGGCGAAAGCCGGTTTGCTTGAAATCCTCCATCGCGGCACGCGCGAAGTGCGCTTCACGATTGGAGTGGGAGAACAGTTTGACCGTCGTGATGTTGGTGTAGGCGTCCGAGATACGCCCGGTCATCATCGACCGCGCATTGGCCTGTTCCTGCCCGACTTTCCCCAGACGGGGTACGAAGTACAGCATGGCCAGACCGAACAACACGACCCAGGCAACGAACGGCAGCATCAGTTTCAGCGCGAAGCCGCCGGCCAGTGCGATGATCGCGATGAAATACACCCCGATCCCGGGTGCGATCTCGATCAGGGTGAAGAGCACGTCGCGCACCGCTAGCGCCGTCTGCATCACCTTGGTAGTGACTCGGCCGGAAAACTCATCGGAGAAAAACGAAAGGCTTTGCCGCAGCATCAGGCGATGGAAGTCCCAACGTAGCCGCAACGGCAAGTTAATCGCCAATATCTGGTGCTGCACCATGGTGCGCAACGCCACCAGCCCGACACTGGTCACCATGACGATGCCCATGCCCCACAACACGCGACTTTCCTGCGCCGCCGCTTCACCGCCCGCCTGCCAGGTCGAGAGCAGGTCCACGACCTGACCGAGGAAGGAAAACAGCCAGGCTTCGTAGATCGATACACAGGCACTGAGCAACGCAAGCGCAAGGATGTAACCGCGGGCGCCCCGGGTACAGGCCCACAGGAAACGAGCCAGACCGGCGGGTGGTGGTGGTACCTCGTCAGGAGGAAAAGGGTCGAGTCTTCGTTCAAACGCACGAAGCATGGTGTTCTCCAAAACGATCAAGTGGGGGAGATTCTGCCATTGAACGGTTGCTTTGAGGGTTTTGTGAAATTGAGGTAAGCCGCTGCTGGCCGATTGCACCGCCGAACTGACTCAGCAATGACAGAAAGTGCTCGGATTCATGTTCGCTTCGAGCGCCAAGGCACCGGGCGATCCATGGCCCCGGTCGCAGGAATTTGAAATGCACGGCGTTGCTCGACAGAATGGCGCCCCGATTCGGCCAAAGTGCCGGTCGTTTGTGGTGAAAAGGGGTTGCGGTTGAACGAACAGACATTGTCCATGCGCCTGGAACGCGTGGCGGCGCATGTGCCAGCCGGTGCGCGCCTCGCCGATATCGGCTCGGATCACGGCTACCTGCCGGTGGCGTTGATGCGCCGGGGCGTCATCGCATCGGCGGTGGCCGGTGAGGTGGCATTGACGCCGTTCCACTCGGCTGAACGCACCGTGCGCGAGAGCGGTCAAGACCTGCGAATCACCGTGCGCCTGGCCAATGGCCTGGCGGCCATCGAGCCGGAAGACGGGATCACGGCGATCAGCATCTGCGGCATGGGCGGCGAGACGATCCGCGACATCCTCGACAGCGGCAAGGCGCACCTGAGCGGCCAGGAACGCCTGATCCTGCAACCCAACGGCGGCGAGCAGCCGTTGCGCCAATGGCTGATGGACAACGGCTACCGCATCCTCTGCGAGGAACTGCTGCGGGAAAACCGCTTTGACTACGAAATCATCGTCGCCGAGCGCGCCTCTGCGGTGACGTACACCGCCGAGGAGTTGTACTTCGGCCCGCTGCAGATGCAGGCACGCAGCCCGGCGTTCCTGCTCAAGTGGCAGCGCATCTTGCGCCACAAGCAGCAGACCCTGACCCACTTCGCCCGTGCGCGGCAGGCCGTGCCCGAGGCGAAGCTGCAAGAGATCGCCCGGCAGGCCCGATGGATCACCGAGCTGCTGGCTTGAGATTGTGCAGGGCTTACGCGAACAGTGCAGAGCGGTGATCCGGCAAAGCTAAAAACACCTCAGACAACAGCATTCCCCATGCCGGCGGCGCTGTTCGGATCATCATATTCGCCTGTAGCAAAGGCTCCACCCTCGAGGTGATAGACCGTCGGTTCCTCCGAAAAATATTCCTCCAAGCCCATCATGAATATCCGATGGTCTTCACTCGCCTCGAAGCCCGGCGTGTGATCCTCGAGTGATTGCCATCGCACGATCAGGTTGAATAGCTGGGGAGTTTCGATCCCTTGAGCGAGCAAGTGACCGCGGTAACCCTTTGCGCGGCTGAGCAAAGGAGCGACCTCGGCAAATGCACGCCTGAACGTTTCAATCTGTTCTTTGTGCACGGGTAGCACAGCGATTTCGTAAATCATGGCGTTCCCTTAAAGTGAGTTCAACGGTCAAAATTACGCACTGACGAGATGGGACGATGGCCCTACTGCAATCGCGATTTTTCCTTGAACACCGTTGTTGGGCCTCTCCAGAAGGGCATGGGCGAGCGCAATGTCGGCAAGCGAATAGACAGCGCCAACGTGCGGCCGCAGCTGACCGCGTTCTATCAATGCGCTCAACTCATCAAGCTTGCCGCGGTTTTGTCTTGTGAAAACGAAGTGATAACTCGCGTTCTTGCCCCAGGCCTGAACGACGTTTTGTGGCTGGGCAATGTCCACAATCGAGACAACGCGGCCCAGTTGTGCGAGCACGTCGGGGCTACGCGACAGTGTGTTGCCGCCGATGGTGTCGAACACGACATCGACTCCGCGACCACCGGTTTCCCGGATGATGGCGTCGACGTAATCCTCCTTTTCGTAGTCGATGATCACGTCGGCACCCATACTTCGAGCGAACTCAACGTTTGCTTCGCGCACAGTCGTGAACACCCTTGCGCCCATGGCTTTTGCCAGCTGGATCGCCACATGACCGACGCCTCCCGCGCCGCCGTGGACCAGGATGCTTTCCCCCACTCGGAGCTCAGCACGCACAGCCAGTGCTTCCCACGCCGTTCCTCCGACCAGACTCAGGCTTGCCGCCTCAAGATGGCTGATCGAGGGAGGCTTCTTCCCGACAATGCTTTCGGCAGCAACGTGGTACTCGGCATAACTGCCTGGCCCGTCGAATATTTGCGGGGTGTACCAGACTTCGTCTCCCGGGGCGAAGGTCGTCACACCCGGCCCAACGGCTTCGACAACGCCAGATACGTCGTGTCCGGTAATGGCTGGCAGTTGCACCAGATCGGGATAATCGCCACGTCGTACCTGGTAATCCAGCGGATTGATGGAGGTTGCGTGTACCCGGACCAGGACCTGTCCTGTGTGCGGTACTGGCTTGGGCACGTCACGAAGTTCGAACGATTCCGGGCCGCCAAATGATTTGAGTATGAGCGCTTTCATGGTCAATCCTCGTTTCGACAAAAAGGGATATCGGGATTTCTCGATATCTTACGGTAAAAAAATAGCTACAGCTCTTTCCCCATGAGCTCGACAAGAGCACTGATGGTTGCTTCATTGCGCTTGTAGTAGGTCCACTGACCGATGCGCCTGACCTCGACCAGGCCCACTCGTTGCAGCGTTGCCAAATAATCAGACACCGTCGACTGCGACAGGCCGACGCCTTCTTGAATACTACTGACGCAGACGCCCACCGTATGAACGTCACCTTCATCCTGCGGAGGGAAGTTCTTGGCTGGATCCTTCAAACCTTTCAAGATTTCAAGGCGTGTACGGTTTGAGAGGGCTTTGAATATTTCGAGTAATTCCATAACACGAAGATATCGATATTTACCGATATGTCAATACATCAATACGAGAGCAAGCGGCTGACGCTTGCCTCACCCTTTGACCGAGCAGCCGTTAATCGTAGAACGGCTCGACCGATACCCGACTGCCGACAAAAAAGCTGTCAGCCACCAGTCGCAGCGGCTGGAGGTCCAGGTCACTGGTTTTGTCGCCAATCAGCTGTTGGAAATGTCGGTACACCGCCGCGTACTCGCCCTCCTCCGAGACGGCTTGACGCACGCCATCGATACTCAGCAGTGCGCCACCGTTGTCCAGTCGCAGGGTGCCTTCGGTGCAGCGAATCTCAATGCTCCAGAGTTCGTCATGACCGTGGTCGAAATCGAACTCTGCGCGCACGTCGAGGTGACGCGCGTCAGACATTTTGATCGAAGCGGCAATCGGCGACTGGCAGTTATTGGGGACTCGCAGTTCAGCAGACTCGACAAACAGCGGCAGCGCCAACAGATGGGTTGCAATCGACAACGCGTTGATACCGGGATCGAAGACGCCCAGGCCGCCCGGTTGCCAGATCCACGCCTGACCGGGGTGCCATTTGCGTACGTCTTCCTTCCAGTCGATCTGCACGCTGTGCAGGGTGCGGGTAGCCAGCCACGCACGGGCGGCTTCGATACCGGGCGCATAGCGTGAATGCCAGGCGAACAATCCGCTGACGCCTTGCTCCTGCACCTGGCTCACCAATGCCATCGCTTCACCCAGCGTGGCGCACGGCGGTTTTTCGACCAGCACGTGTTTGCCGGCGGCCAGCGCTTGTTGCACCAGCGCGAAGCGGCCTTGTGGCGGTGTGCAAAACGCAATCGCATCGACCTGCGGGCCCTTGTCGAGCAACTCGCCCAGGGACCGAAAGTTCTCGACCCCGGCGCAGGGCTGGCCTTGCGTGGCGACAGAAACCAACTGGAACGCGGGGTTGGCGTTGATAGCGGGGACGTGTTGATCCTGGGCAATCTTGCCGTAGCCCACCAGACCGAGACGGATCGGTTGCATCAATGACTCCTGTTTTTTTGTTTTTCTTGATACGCGAATCGGCAAGATTACGTTTGTGTGGCGGGGAAGTCATTGATGATGTGCTGACGTTTCATCTGGCACGCGAGCTGGAGCGATGCTATCCCTGCCAACGGACGCCGCGGGTCGATAGCGGCCCGCCACCGACGCCCCCCTGAACCCGGCGTGGCGAAGGCATTGCCCCGCCGCCACGCCAGCGCAAAAACAGGTCAGCTCATCCAGTTACCACCGTCGACATTGTAGGTCTGAGCCACCACATATTCGCTCTCGGACGACGCGAGGAAAATCGCCATGCCCGTCAGGTCCTCAGCGGTGCCCATCCGCCCAAAAGGCACTTCCTGCCCCACGCGCTTTTTCTTTTCACCCAATGGCCGGTTCTCATAGCGGGCAAACATTGCATCGACGCCGTCCCAATGCTCGCCATCGACGACACCTGGGGCGATGGCATTCACATTGATGCCATGCTTGATCAGGTCCAGCCCTGCGGATTGGGTAAGGCTGATCACCGCCGCTTTGGTCGCGCAATACACCCCCACGAGGGCCTCCCCTCTTCGTCCGGCCTGGCTGGCCATGTTGATGATCTTGCCGCCATGCCCCTGAATGATCATCTGACGGGCCGCTGCCTGCAGGGTGAAAAGCGTTCCTGCCACATTGATCGAAAACAGACGCTCGAAGCTGTCGCGGGTGATATCGACAATGGGTGCAAGGTCGAACAGTGCGGCGTTGTTGATCAAGATATCCAGCTTGCCGGTCTGCGCGATGACAGCGGCGATGGCCGCATCGATGGACGCCTGGCGGGTAACGTCCATCTCGACAGCGTATGCGTCAGGCCCCAGCTCGGTGGCCGTGGCTTGGGCACGCTCCAGGTTGATGTCCGCGATAGCGACGGTCGCTCCCTCGCGAATGTAAGCCTGGGCAAAGGAACGTCCAATGCCTCGGGCAGCCCCTGTGACAAGCGCGCTTTTTCCTTCGAGTCGTTTCATTGATGGTTCATCCGTTTTCTAACATTCGGGTAAGCCCGATCAAGGGCAGGCGGGGTGTAGCGTTCAGGCAGCGAGACGCATCAGGACAGACCCGCTCCCACATTAATTGCGCAATCCTGTGGGCGCGTGGCTTGTCCGCGATGGAGGCCACTCGGTGTCCAGACAAACCAGGACAGTGGCCCCGATGCACCGTTGGCTACTTGGGATAACCGGCGCGTTTCATTTCACGTTCGGTGGAGGTCTGTGCGGCAGCGAGTGCCTGATCGACAGACATTTGCCCCGTCAGCGCAGCGGAAAACAGTTTCCCCACGGAGGTGCCTATCGCCTGGAACTCAGGAATCGTGACGTACTGGATGCCGACGTAAGGAACCGGCTTGATCGAGGGGTGTGCAGGGTCAGCGTGCTGCATCATCTGCAAGGTCACTTGCGCGAAAGGCGCCGCTTGCAGATAGGCCTCGTTGTACGTGGATTGACGCGTGCCTGGCGGAACATTGGCGATGCCGTCTTTTTCAGCGACCAGCTGAATGTATTCTTTCGACGTGGCCCACGTGATGAACGCCTTGGCTGTCTCTTTATGCTTGGAGGTGGCCGGTATCGCCAGCGACCACGCATACAGCCACGACGAACCCTTGTCGGTGACCTGCGTCGGTGCCGGGGCAAAGCCAACGCGGTCGACGACGTTGCTCTGTTCCTTGTCCGTCGTGAAAGATCCCGCCACGCTGGCATCCACCCAGATCGCGCACTTGCCGCTGTTGAACAGCGCGAGGCTCTCGTTGAAGCCATTGCTCGACACACCGGGTGGCCCATACTTTTTCAGGGTGTCGACGTAGAAGTGCGCCGCGGCGGTCCACTCCGGGCTGGCCAGCTCCGGCTGCCACTGTTCATCGAACCAGCGGGCGCCAAAGGCATTGGCCATGGTGCTCAACAACGCAATGTTCTCACCCCACCCTGCCTTGCCCCGCAGGCACATGCCGTACTGTCCTTTATCGGGTTCGTGCAGCCTGGAGGCGAACTCGCCGAGCTGCGTCCAGGTCGGATGCTCCGGCATGGTCAACCCGGCGCCCTTGAACAGGTCGGAGCGGTAATAAGTGATCGTGCTTTCACCATAGAAAGGCAAGGCATAGAGCGTGTTGTCGACCGACAAGCCCTGGCGTACCGACGGGAAGATGTCTTGCAGATCGTAGGCCGGCGGCAGTGCCGTGATCGGCTCAAGCCAATGCTTGGCACCCCACAGCGGTGTTTCATAAGTACCAATTGTCAGCACGTCGAACTGCCCGCCCTGAGTCGCGATATCGGTGGTCAGGCGCTGACGCAGGACGTTTTCTTCCAGCACCACCCAGTTGAGCTTCACGTCGGGGTGCTGCTGCTCAAAGATCTTGGAGAGCCGCTGCATCCGGATCATATCGCCATTGTTCACAGTGGCGATGGTGACCGTTTCGGCTGCGTGACTGACGAGGGCAAAAGACAGGCCGGCAAAAATGTACAGTGCGTTCGGGATGGTCATCGTAGTGCTCTCCGCTTCGCGCCCTGGACGACGGAAGCTATTATTTTTGTTGTTAACCATTGCCGGGCAAATACAGCTGCGCAGCCGTGGTGGACGGCTTGATTACACCAGCTTGGAAAACCCCGGACAAACGCACAGAGGACGGCAACCCGATACTTTTTTTACCGTCCCCGGGACACAGCCTGGCGATCAAAAAAGTATCAGTGCCAAGCAATCCCCGAGCTAGCAAGCGCCAGGCAGGAAGGCGTATGTTGCCTGCATACGAACAACAAATAACAAAGAAAGAGACCTGCCATGCCTGATAGCCGAGCCGCGCTGTTTGAACAGCGCCCCGCCGAACTGGAGGTCATTCTTCCCGAGCCCGATCATTGTTTTCGCTGGTATGAACACGACTACCCCTACTCCCTGGCTCGCTGGAATCACCACCCGGAATTCGAAATCCATCTGATCCGCCAAGGCAGCGGCAAGCTGGTTGCGGGCGATTACATCGGCGCATTCGGTGCCGGACATGTGGCGCTGATCGGCCCTGATCTGCCCCATGACTGGATAGGCGATCTGGCACCCGGCGAGTTCCTGGCAGGACGCGATGTGGTTCTGCAATTCGACGGTGCCGCGATTCTGGCCTTGCGTGAAACGATGCCCGAACTGGGCGAGCTTCAGCACCTGTTTGAACGTGCACGCCGGGGCCTGGAGTTCTGCGGCGCAACGGCTGTGCAGGCCGCACATCTGCTGGAAGACATTGGCCCCGCTCAGGGGCTCGAACGCCTGATTCTGTTTCTGCAACTGATCAATGCACTGATGAAAGCACCCTCCCAAGACGTCCATGTGCTCGCCAGCGCTTACTACGCGCCAACCCTGGATGCCCAAAGCTCCGAGCGCATCCACAAGGCCTTTGACTACTTGTTGACCGAGCTCACAGGCGACATTCGCCTATCGGTGATTGCCCAGCGCCTGAACATGAGCGAGCCCGGTTTTTCGCGCTTCTTCAAGCGAGTCACCGGCCACGGTTTCATCGACCTGATGCGCAAGCTCAGGGTTCAGCGTGCCTGCCGGCTACTGTTGCAAACCGAGATGTCAGTGGCGGGCATCTGTTTTGAAGTGGGCTATGAAAACCTGTCCAACTTCAATCGGCACTTCCGTATCGAAATGGACCAGACCCCGAGTGAATACCGTCGCGGTTCGACGATGACCCTGTTCAATCGCAACGGTCCCCACGCCTCCCTGCCGTTCACCAAAGCCCATTGAATGAGCGATGCGAGCCAGTCGGTTCAACCTGGACTCGCTTCCATTGCGCTCAAACCGCCGGCTGATGACTGGTCACACAGTGAATCCCTCCGCCACCCGCCGCGACGGCGTCGATATTGAGCTGTACCACCTCCCGGTCCGGGTACAGCTGCGACAACAGTTCAAAGGCCTTCGTATCCGCCGCTTTGTCACCAAACTCGGGCGCAATGACCGCGCCATTCACCAGAAAGTAGTTGATGTATCCGGCAGCAAAGTCCGGGTTGTTGCGGGTGAACTGACTTTTGCGCGGATTGAGCGGTGGCGACAAGGTATGCACCTGCAGCTTGCGGCCATCCGCATCGGTGGCGTTTTTGAGGATGTCCAGGTGCGCCAATGTCACGTTCCGGTCGTATGAATCGGGGTCGTTGTCGAGGTTGGCGACCACCACGCCCGGCTTGACGAACCGCGCGTAGAAATCAACGTGAGCGTCGGTGATGTCCTTGCCCTTGATGCCCGGCAACCAGATTATTTTGCGCAACCCCAAACGGTCTTTCAGTTCCTGCTCGACCTCGGCTTTGGTCCAGTCGGGGTTGCGGTTGCGGTTGATCCAGCTGCTTTCGGTCATGATCCCCGTGCCGTGGCCATCCACTTCGATACCGCCGCCCTCGCCCACCAGTTCGCTGCGCAGATAACGTGCCTGCGTAGTCTCGGCCACCAAAGCGGCCACTTGCGCATCCTCGTCATGCTGCTGTTTGTTGCCCCAGCCGTTGAAGTTGAAATCAACGGCGCCGAGTCCGCCTTCGCCATCGATGACAAAATTGGCGCTGATATCGCGCATCCAGATGTCGTCAAGCTCAGTGGTGACGTAGGTGATATTGGCCGTGCCGCACTGTCGTTCGGCCAGACGCCGCTCGCCCTGGCGGCAGAACACGGTGACCGGCTCATAGCGGGCGATGGTGCGGGCGATCAGGCCCATGGTCGCTTGCACTTCGGGCGTGAAATCCTCCCAGATGGCGCTCTGTGCGCCAAACGCGATGAAGGCCCGTTCATGTCGGTCGCCCTCGTCCGGCATGCGCCAACGACCTTGTGTCGCTGCGTGCACGGGCGCAAAGCTGAAGCCGAGGGAAGCTGCGGCGCCGAGACCGGCAATCACCGACACCTGCTTGATGAAATCCCGACGTGTCGGCATGTGTTGATCCTTGTCTGAAGCACTCATTTCGCTGTCGCCGTCTTGAATTTGGTCCAGGTGCGCATCCGCGCCCGCATGTCGGATTGGGGAATGTCCTTGCCCGGAATCAGCCGCGCATAGGTGGCCTCATCGAGGTAAATATCCGGGTTGTTGCGCATCGTCGCATCGACGTCCGGGCGGGCCTTGGCGTTGGATGTCGGGTAGCCGGTGAAATTGCTGATGGCCGCCATGTTCTGCGGGCGCATGACGAAGTTGATGAACGCGTAGGCGTACTCCGGGTGTTTGGCGTCGACCGGAATGGCCATGGTGTCCATCCACACGGTCGTGCCTTCGCGGGGAATGCGGTACTCGAATCGGGTGTGCTTGCCGGCGCTGTCCGAGGTGCGTTGTGCCTGGGTCATGTCACCGCTGTAACCGAGGGACAGGCACAGGTTGCCGTTGACCAGATCGGTCACGGGTTGCGACTGGAATTTGCGAATGTGCGGTCGCAGCTTCATCAGCAACTCACTCGCTGCGGCCAGGTCTTCAGGCTTGGCGCTGCGCGGTTCACGCCCGAGGTAGTTGAGCACCACCGCCAGCACTTCGTCCGGCGAGTCGATCATCGAGATGCCGCAATCGGCAAATTTCGCCGCCAGTTCCGGTTTGAACAGCATGTCCAGGCTGTTGACCGGGGCGTCGGGCGAACGCTGTTTGACCTGTTCGTCATTGTAGGTCAGGCCGATGGTGCCCCAGGTGTAGGGGACGGTGGCCTGGCTCGACGTTTCGTACTGCCTGCGCAGCTTCTGCAAACCGGGTTCGATGTCGTCCACAGCGGTGAGTTTTGAGCGATCCAGCGGCAGCAGGCTGCCGGCGCGCATCAAGCGTTCGGCGACGGTGTCGCCGGGGAAGATCAGGTCATAACCACTGCCGCCGGCGAGCATCTTGGCCTCCAGGGTTTCGCTGCCGTCCATGACGTCGTAGATCACTTTGATCCCGGTTTCGGCAGTGAATCTGGCGAGGGTGTCTTCGGCGAAGTAATCGGCCCAGTTGTAGAGCCGCAGGGTCTTCTCTTCGGCGTGCAGCGGCGACGAGGCGATTGCCCATCCCAAGGCGCCGAGCAACAGCTTGCGGGGAATGCGCATATCAAACTCCTTGAGTGTTCCAGCGTGCATGAAGGTGACGACCGTCCTGACTCAGCAACGCCCCGTACATGTCCGGGCGACGGTCGCGGTAGATGCCCCAGCTCAGGCGTTCTTCGCGCATGGCGTGCAAGTCCAGGCTGTGGACCAGCACGCCGCTGCTGTCGCGATCAGCCTCGGCGAGCAACTTGCCCTTGTGGTTGCAGATAAACGACGAGCCGTAGAAGCTCATTTGCAAGGCCGCATCGGTGGTCGCCACCTCACGACCGACGCGATTGGCCGCCACCACCGGCAGGATGTTCGCAGCGGCATGGCCACGCATGGTCATCTGCCAGTGGTCACGGGAATCCAGCGCTGCACACCCCGGCTCAGAGCCGATGGCGGTGGGAAACAGCAAGACTTCGGCGCCCATCAACGCCAGGCAGCGGGCGGTCTCGGGGAACCACTGATCCCAGCAGATCCCGACGCCGAGGCGCCCGAACGCCGTGTCCCAGACACGGAAACCGGTGTCGCCGGGGCTGAAGTATTCCTTCTCCTGGTAACCGATGGCGTTGGGGATGTGGGTCTTGCGATACACCCCCAGCAAGCGCCCGTCGGCGTCGGCCACGCTCAGGGAATTGAAGTAGGCATTGCCAGCCTTCTCGAACCAGCTCAGCGGCAACACCACCCCCAACTCCTTGGCCAGCGCAGCAAAGCGTTTGAGTACGCCGCTGTATCGATACTCTTCGGCCAACGCCAAATGTTTATGGCTTTGCTCGATGCAGAAATACGGCGTAGCGAACAGCTCCTGTAACAGAATGACCTGGGCGCCCTTCGCGGCCGCCTCACGGATCAGTCGCTCGGCCTGATCGAGATTGTTCGGCAAGTCCCAAGTGCACGGCATCTGGGTGGTAGCAATCGTCAACAGGGTCATGGCATCACTCCTGCACGGGCCAGGCGGGCTGCTGCTGGGTGATGCAATGCACCCCGCCGCCGCCATGGGCCAGGTGATTGATCCGCACCGGCACCACCTCGCGCTCCGGGAACGCCCGGGCCAACACTTCGGCCGCCGCATGGTCGGCGTCGATGCCATAGGCCGGCATGATGATCGCGTGGTTGGCGATGTAGAAGTTGGTGTACGAGGCACAGAACACTTCGGCTTCGGTGTCCACGGCATCGGTGGCTTCATAGAGCTCGATCAGCTCGAACGTGCGCCCGTGGGCATCGGTGGCCAGCTCCAGTGCGCGACGGTTTTCCCGTGCAACCTCGGCGTACACCGAATCTTTGTCGTGGGTGGCATCCACCAGCAACACGCCGGGGCGGGCGAAGGCGCAGACGCCATCGACGTGGCCGTCAGTCATGTCACCCGTCACGTAGTCCGGGTCACCCGGCAACCAGATGGTTTTCTTCACCCCCAGCAGACGGGTGAAGATTTCCTCGATCTCGACCTTGGTCATGCCCGGGTTGCGATTGGGGTTGAGCAACACCGATTCGGTGGTGATCAGCGTGCCCTCGCCGTCGACATGAATCGCACCGCCTTCGTTGCTCAGCGGGGTGCCAAAGCACGGCACGCCGAGGCGATTGAGTGCGCGGCGCGCCAGGCTTTCGTCGAGGTTATGCAGCGACTTGCCGCCCCAGGCATTGAAGCGCCAGCTCACCCCGCCCAGACCGTGTTGCGGATGGCAGACGAAGCTCGGGCCGGAGTCGCGGCACCAACTGTCGTTCACGGCCAATTCGATCAATTCGATGTTGGGCCCACACAGCGCTTTGGCACTCGCAACGGCCGACGGGTCGACCACCATTTTCACCGGTTCGAACCGGGCAATGGCGTTGGCCACCCGGGCGAAATCCTCCTGCACCAACGGCAAGGTGACGCCCCAGCCCGACTCCCAAAGCGCCTGGTTGTGTGGCCAGACCATCCAGGTCGCGGCGTGCTTCACCCACTCTGCCGGCATCCACCAGCCACTGTTCTGAAGTTCGTTCTGCTGCATGACAAGCACCCTTGAGTTAAGTCATTGTGTTCAATGAAAACTGCCTTCGCGGTCTTGGCATGCATGCTACGGCCGTAAAACAAGGCCAACAAACGATGGATTTTGTAGAAAAGTGATTAGAGGAACTTATCGATATGCTCAAGCACTGGCCCCCGCTCAACACCCTTCGCGGCTTTGAAGCCGCAGCCCGCCTGGGCAGTTTTCACAAGGCGGCCGACGAGCTGCATCTGACCCAATCGGCGATCAGCCAGCAGATCCGCACGCTTGAGGCGTACCTTGAGCAGCCGTTGTTTTTTCGCAGTGGACGCAGCGTCAGTCTGACCGATGCCGGCCACGATCTGCTCAGCACCACCCAGGCGTTATTGCAGCAACTGGCGGTCGGCATTCGTCGCCTCGGGCAATACCAGAAACCCAACCAACTGGTGCTCAACACCACGCCGACATTCGCCCGCCATTGGTTGCTGCCGCGTCTGGGGGATTTTCGTCGTCAGCACCCGGAGGTCGACCTGTGGATTTTCAGCACCGATGAAGTCCCGGACATGACCACCCAGACCATCGACCTCGCGGTGCGTGACGACATCAGTTCCCAGGCCGAGTGCAGCTTCAAGGTGTTGCACGCCGACCGCCTGTACCCGGCGTGTCATCCAGACGTGTTGACGGTGCCCGTCGAGCAGCGCACCACCCTTCACGGAGAGCGGGAGATGGACTGGAGTCATTGGGCGGTGGAGGCCGGGATTGATGTCGGGCAGAAGGATCAGGGGCTGAATTTCTCCGACCCCGGCCTGCTGCTGGACGCCGCCTGCGCGGGGCTCGGCATCGCCCTGGTCAGTCAGTTGCTGAGTCGGCCGGCACGTGACAGCGGACTGTTGCAGCCCTTGGTGGAAGACACCATTCGCGGCCCGAACTGGGCCTTGCTGACCCATCGTGACAGCGAGAACAATCCGCTGGCGCGAAGCTTCGTCGAGTGGCTGTTGAGTAACCTGGACGCAAAGAGCCAGACGTCTCCCGCACTTGCAATATGAAAGGGGACTCGGCTAATGGCCAGTATTCTCAGCCAAGTCCGTTGATGAAGCTCATATTGAACAACAGAACACTCAACCTAGTGCTATTGAGAGATAGTCGCTTACAAGAAACTTAATTAGTTCAAAAGAACTTCCAGTGCGCCATGACATTATTCAGGCGCCATTTAAGTGACTTGTATTTCACAAAAAACACTCGCTAATGCCGCCGACCGAGACTGCAACAATCATTCAAAAATTCAAACACACCGACGAATGGACTTTAAATATTTAAATCCTTTAAAAACAATAACTTAATATTCTATTACCAACTAAAACAAAACCCCTTCAGAAAAACACAAAACCAAAAAAAGACAGGGATCAGTTATAAAAGTTTCAAACTCATTTAATAAATAATAAATTCCATGTAACGCTTTAAAACATCTCTCTTCAATGCTAATAATTCCGCCGCTTCCGGGCTTACAGGCGCTCTCCCCCTCACACGAAGTGAATATCAGCATCAACGCTGATCCCCGGCATTAATCAAATTCAAATAACACCGGCTTGCTCAAGTTCAATAAAACTTGGGCCTGCATTGTGCTGCGCACTAAAACTGCGCGAGGAAGGCATCATCGCTCGTCATCATTCAAGGATTAAAATCCTTTCGATCTTCGGTACCCGTCCAGAAGCCATCAAGATGGCGCCGTTAGTCAAAGCCCTCGCTGCGGAACCCGGCATTGATTCGCAGATATGCATCACCGGCCAACACCAAAGCATGCTCAAACAGGTGCTTGACCTGTTCGACCTCAAGGCCGATTACACCCTCGATGTCATGACCCCGCAGCAAACGCTCAACTCCCTGACGGCGGCGCTTTACGGGGCGATCGACCCGGTGCTGGAAATGACCTGCCCGGACCGGGTGCTGGTGCACGGCGACACGACCTCGGCCATGGTGGCTGCGATGGCGGCGTTCCATCGACGGATCCCGGTCGGCCATGTGGAAGCCGGGCTGCGAACCGGTGATATCTACAGCCCATGGCCGGAAGAAATGAACCGTCGCTGCATCGACCTGGGGGCGGACATGCTGTTTGCGCCCACCCACGAGTCGCGCCAGAACCTGCTCGACGAACGCCTACAGGGTCGCACCTTCGTCACCGGCAATACGGTGATCGACGCGCTGCAGATGACTGCACGGCGCATTGAGCGGGATGCCGACCTGCGCGCAAGCCTGGACCGGCAGTTTTCGTTCCTGCAGAACGGCCGCAAGGTCCTGTTGGTGACCGGGCATCGTCGGGAAAATTTCGGTGAAGGCTTCCTGGATATCTGCAAGGCCCTGAGCCATCTGGCTCGGCGTTCGGATATCCAGATCGTTTACCCGGTGCACTTGAACCCCAATGTCATGGGCCCGGTCACCGAGCATCTGGGCGATCTGCCCAACGTGCACCTGATCCAGCCGCTGGACTACCTGGCCTTCGTGCGCCTGATGCAACGGGCCCATGTGATCCTCACCGATTCCGGTGGCGTGCAGGAAGAAGCGCCGTCCCTGGGCAAACCGGTGCTGGTCATGCGCGATGTGACCGAACGCCCGGAAGCTGTGGCGGCGGGCACTGTGCGCCTGGTCGGTACCTCGCCGGACTCGATCATCGCTGGCGTTAACGCGCTGTTCGATGACGACCTGTTGTGGCGCCGCTGCTCCCAGGCGGCCAACCCTTACGGCGACGGCAAGGCCAGTGCGCGCATCGTCGATGCCCTGATGGGCCGTCCGGTGAATGAGTTCATCGTGACCGGACAGCCCTTGCCCAGATTTCTGCACGCCCCGTCAGCACAGCCTGTGCCCGAGAAGCATTACCCGGCTTTTACCTCTCGATAAACCAAACCGTTCCTCCCCTTATCAGCTCGAGATCTACCTGAATGAAGTCTTCCGTTGCCATCCATACGGGTGCCCTCAGCGCCCTTGCCTGTGGTGTGAGCCTGCTCGCGCTCATGCCGACCTTTGCCTTGGCCGCGGACAGTCCGCTCACCCAGGCGATCAACCGGCTCAACGCCGACACCCGACAAGAGCGTGAGGTGCGCTTGAGCGATCTGGGGATCGATGCACCGATCATCCTCGGCTCCACCGATGCCCGCCGCGAACTGTATCTGCCGGTGCCGGCAGGTGTTCCGCTGACGGATGCGACGTTGAATTTCGACGCCAGTTACCTCAATGGCGAAGGCGGCCGCAACACGCTGCTGCTGTCGCTGGACGGTTATCCGGTGCGTGCCCAAGGGCTGAGCGAACCCCAGGGTGACGCCAGCGTCACGCTGGGCGTGGACAAAAAAGCGCGGGACAGCGGCTCGCTGCGCCTGGGCATCGCCTGGTCGTCGATCGTGTCCCGTGTGCTGTGCGAAGACGAACGCGCCATCGGCAATGTTCTACGTATCGAACCGGCCACCCGCCTGACTTACAGCTATGACGCCAGCCAGTTGCGCGACGTCGGCGCTGCGTGGACGGCCTTGCCTGGCAAACCGGGGATCATGGTCGCGCCCGGCACCTTATCCGCTGAAAGCTACGATTCGGCATGGCGTCTGGGCGTGGCACTGGAGCGGATTGGCAAGCGCAGTCAAATCCTGCCCTTCCCTGCCGTACAAGACAGCGTCGACCTGAGCGGCCTGCGCATTCCGGCCGAACTGCAAGGTATTCCAGCGTTCGCCAGCCTCAACGGCAAAGGTCCGCACACCTTGGCGAACCCGGCGGAGATCGGCGCGTTGCTGGTATTGGGCCAGACGCCGAACGTTCAGGCGGATCTGGCGGTCAACGACCCGCAACTGCTCACAGCGATCAATGCATCCCTCGACGCGCTGCAGAGCCAGATCCAGAGCTTCGATGCCACGGCGGCCAACGCGTTCACGCAATGGCGTGAGACGCATATCAATGCCGGCCTTGCCGCCGATGGCACTGACAATGTGCGCCTGGCCCTGGTGGGCACGCGCCCGGTTCTGATGATTGCGCCGCATGCCACCGACAAGGCGCTGGCCTTGTTCAGTAGCGCCTGGAACAAACTGGCACGCAGTCGCCAATTGACCGTCAGCGAAGCGCAGTTGCCCTTGAGCACCGACGGCCGTGTCGCCCTGTCTCGCCTGGGCGGCAATCCCGGCGCCATCGACGTGCTGGCCAAGTCTGACTGGAGCACGTCATTCCCTCTGGGCAGCGTGGCTTACGACGGTCGCTTGCCGGTGAAGGCTGTGGTCGACGTGTCTGCCGCGCCCGGCGCATCAGACACTGCGCCGGTGGCCTCACTGTTTCTCAATGACTACCTGATTGGCGCGCAGCAGCTGGTGGCCAACGGTGAAAAACAACGCATCGAAGCGCGCATCCCGCGTTACGCTGTGGGCGCGACCAACGTGCTACGCGTGTCGTTCCAGCGCCAGCCCGTGAGTGATCGCTGCCTGGAAACGCCGCAAGCCTTCCCGGTTTCCGTGCTGCCGACCAGCCACATCGTGCTGGAAAAAACCGCGCTGGGTGATGACTTCTCCGGCATGGCCGCGCGCTTTGCCGTGGACACCCAACTCCTGGTGCCTCAGGCCTACCTCGATCATCCGGCGAGCAGCTTGCCGCAAGTGATTTCAGTCGCCGATGCCGCCGGGGTCTCGCCGCTGCGTGCGCAATTGAAGGTCATCACAGATCCGAAAGCCTCGGTCACGCTGGACAAGGCCTTCCTCGCCTTCGAGCTGCCGATCAAAGACAGCAAGGAGTCCGTGCAGGTCGATGAGCAGGGGCGCCTGCGCATCAATCACAAGGATCAAGTGTTGCTTGACGTGCATCCGCTCAATCACCTTGCCTCGTTGCAAGTGGTCGATGCCGGCGGCCAGCGCGGTATGGTCTATCGCGCATTGGGCAATGACTCGCCACGCTTCGCCAAACAGATTCTGCTGACCCGCGGCGATGTGGCCATCCTCGGCAACAACGGTGCCCTGACCACCTTCGACACTCAGGATCCAAGCGGCAGCCAATTGATCGACAACGAAGAACCCAAGGGCCTCGACGCCTGGCGTACGCCTTCGCTGTTGTGGCTGATTCCGGGTGGCATCCTGTTGGTTCTCATCCTGTTGCTGGCTGGCCGTAATGCCCGTCGCAATCGCCAGTAACGGAACCCTTCGATGACGTCGCTTTATTGGCCCTATTGGCTGGCTCACTACTACAGCTTTCTGGAGATCTCGACCATCGTGGTCGCGGTGCTGATCCTGATTTCCAGCCTGGACGACCTGTTCATTGACCTGTGGTACTGGTCGCGCCGCCTGTTTCGCAAGTTCACCGCGGACCGCAAATACCGACCGCTGACCGCCGAGCAGTTGATGGCCCGGGATGAGCAGCCGCTGGCAATCATGGTCCCGGCCTGGCTGGAATATGACGTCATCGCGCCGATGATCGAAAACATGGTGTCGACCCTCGATTACCAGAACTATGTGGTTTTCGTCGGCACCTACATCAACGATCAGCGCACCATTGACGAAGTGGAGCGCATGCGTCGGCGCTACAAGCAGCTGCACCGCGTGGAAGTCCCGCACGCCGGGCCGACCTGCAAGGCCGACTGCCTGAACTGGGTGATCCAGGCGATCTTCCTGCATGAGAAAACCCACGGCATGACCTTCGCCGGCGTCGTGTTGCACGACAGCGAAGACGTGCTGCACCCGATGGAATTGCGCCTGTTCAACTACTTGCTGCCGCGCAAGGACATGATCCAGTTGCCCGTGGTTTCGCTGGAACGCAACTGGTACGAATGGGTGGCCGGCACCTACATGGACGAGTTCGCCGAATGGCACGGCAAGGACCTGGTGGTGCGTGAAAGCATGACCGACACAGTGCCGTCTGCCGGCGTCGGCACCTGTTTTTCCCATCGCGCCCTGCGTGTGCTGGCCGGGGAAACCGAGAACCAGCCGTTTAACACTGACAGCCTCACCGAGGACTACGACGTCGGCGCACGCCTGGCCAAGGTCGGCATGAACGCGATCTTCGTGCGCTTCCCGGTGCAGTTTCGCGTGCTGCGCAAATCCTGGTTTCGCAAGCCTTACGAATCGACGCTGAAGATGCCGTTGTGCGTGCGCGAGTTCTTTCCCGACACCTTCCGCACCGCGTTCCGGCAGAAGGCCCGCTGGACGCTGGGCATCGGCCTGCAAGGCTGGGAGCAAATGGGCTGGAACGGTTCGCTGGCCAATCGATATCTGTTGTTCCGTGACCGCAAAGGCGTGGTGACGGCGTTTGTCAGCATCATCGCCTACGTGATTCTGGTCCAACTGTTGGGCCTGATCATCCTGCGCCAGAGCGGCCTGTGGGACGTGAGTTTCCCCACGCCGTTCGAAACCAACGGCTTCATCAAATACTTGCTGCTGGCCAACGGTGTTGCGCTGGCCTGGCGCATCGCGCACCGCTGCTACTTCACCACGGTGCTGTATGGCTGGCAGCACGGATTGCTGTCCATCCCGCGCATGGTGGTGGGCAACTTCGTCAACTTCATGGCCGCGTCACGGGCCTGGCGCATGTTCCTGGTCGGCAAGGTCATGAACCGCAAACTGGTGTGGGACAAGACCATGCACGACTTCCCGTCCACCGACCTGGTCGCCGCCGCCCCGCGCAAGCTGGGCAGCGTGTTGCTGTCCTGGCAGGCGATCAACGAAACCGACCTGCAAAGCGCCCTCGCCGAACAGAAAACCCGGCACATGCCATTGGGGCGGATCTTGCTCAGCAATGGCTGGCTGGACGACGAGACGCTGGCCGAAGCCATCGCCTTCCAGAACGACCTGCCGCGGGTGTTCGATGTGGCCCACAAGGCGCAGGCGTCGACCCTCACCCTGGATGATGAGTTCGCCCTGCGCTGGCGAGTGGTGCCGGTGGGCTTGAACGCCGACGGTCGAGCCCAACTGGCCGTGGCCAGTCCGTTGCCGGCCGAAGGTCTGCAACAAGTCAGCGAGGTACTGGGCAGCGAGCCGGTGCAGCTGATTGCCCGTGAAAGCGAAATCGTTGCGCAGTTGCGCCTGATGAATGTGCGCGAAGGCCAGTCGGTACCAGATGCCCGCGCGCCACTGTTGGGTGACCTGTTGATCGAAATGGGCCTGCTGGATCGCGACGTGTTCAACCGCACCATGTTGCAGTACCGCCCGCAGCGTCACGGACGCATCGGCGACTATCTGGTCGACAGCGGCGTGCTGCCCCGCGCCACCATCGAAAAGGCCGTGGCACGTCAACACAGCCACTACCCTGAGGAGCTTCCGGCATGAATCGCCCTTTGCTGACTCTCATGGCCACGGGGCTGAGCCTGATACCTGCGCTGGCTCATGCCGAAACACTGCCATTACCGTTGACCGGCCCGGCCTACGTCACTGCCAACGAGGCCTACAGCGCCTACGAGCGCAAAGACTACGACCTGGCCATCGCCAAGGCCCGCGAAGCGTTGCGTCAGCGCGCCGACATCACCCGTTTGAACAGGCTGATCGTGCTGGCTCAACGGGACAAGGATCTGCGTGATCATCCCAAGCGCTACCCACAGTCACGTCAGGCTCCAGGCTTCGGCGCCGCCGCCCAAGCCTTCAAGGCCTATGATCGCGATGATTTCGGCGCGGCGGCACAAGCGTCACGCAAAGCCATCGCTCAGGCACCCAAACGCATGGATTATCGACTGCTGCTGATCGAGTCGTTGCAGCGTCAACAACATCTTCAAGATGCGGATCAGGCCACCACTCAGGCATTGGCCGTGTTCCCGGACGACGATACGTTGCTGATGCGCCGCGAAGCGATTCGTCGGCAATTGGCCGCACCGCTGGCCGTCGAAAGTTATCGCGCCCTGGAGCAAGGCCAGATGCCGCTGGCCGTGGATAAGGCCCGGAAAGCCGTCGCCTGGGCACCGGAAATCGGCGCCAATCAGCAACTGCTGATCAGCGCCCTGCTCGCAGCCAAGGATTACCGAGGGGCCGAGCTGGCCGCGTCTGGCGCACTGGCTCAGGACGATGGCGAAATCGCGCCGTGGATCCTGCGCAGCTACGCCCTTGATCGTCAGGGTAAAACAGCGGCAGCCGAGGCTGACCTGAATCACGCCCTGGCCATCGATGGCCTGCTGGAAACCGAAACCCGCGACATTCGCTTCTTCGCCGCCGACGCTGCGCTGGCCCATGGCGAGCCTCAGCGGGCGCTTGATCAGCTGCAACCTTTGGCCGATGACGAAGGCGGCGAAGTGGCCCGTCGACGCACAGCCGCCCGAATGGCCCTCAGGCAAAAAAACAACGGGTTGAACGCTGTCGCCCAGTTTCCGGCCCCGGCCCTGAACTGTCAGGAAACCGCTTTTGGCCTGGTCTGCGATATCTGGCCGGGCAACCAGCGCGACGGCGGAACCGACAAGGCCGGTCAGGCTTACGCCGCACTCGCCAGCAAGGACCCCGCCTCGGCCGTCGTCCTGGCCAACGAAGCCATTGCCCGTGCGCCGCAGAATCCAGCGTATCGACGGTTGCTCGTCAGCGCCTTGAGTGATCAGAAGCGAGTGCCCGAAGCCATCGCGGCAGCCAGCGAGGGCCTCAAGCTCAGCGGCGATGACGCCCGACTGCTGGCCCAACGCGGTCGTCTGCGCCAGCAATCGGGTGACGACGCCGGCGCTCGCCAGGACTTTACCCAGGCCTTGGCGCTGGGGAGCCTGCCTGCTTATGAAGAAGCCAGTCTGTACAGCGCCATCGGCCAGCGCCGAACCGCGCGCGAACGGCTGCAACAAGCGCGGGACACGGGTGAACTGGAATCGATGAGCGACCTGCAGATCGCTTACTTGTCGGTCCAGGCCGGCGACGATGACGGTGCCCACGCATCGTTCCGCAAGGCCGATGCCGAGACGCGACTGACGCCATCAGCCACTCAGGACGCGGCCTATAACGCGATGCGGGTCAATGATGACGAACAAGCCGTCAGCTACTTCAAGCGCGTCATCGACGCAAACAATGCCGGTGAACCGGACCTGTCCCCGCAGCAGCTGTTCGACACCCGTCGCGCCGTGGCCGATGTGTCGCGCACCTGGGGCCTGACCAACACCACCAGTTACCGCGGCAACAGCACCAGCAGCGGCCTGAGCTCAGCGCCGAGCGGCGGCAATAGCAGCAATGACAGCCTGCAAAACAGCACCGAATTGTCCTGGCGCCCGTTGGGCTATCGCAATGCACGCTTTGTCGAACTCTACGGACGCGTCACCGACACGCTGTGGAGCAAGAACAGCGATTCGGACACCGGTTTCGATGCGCTGCAAGGCGCGGTGGGTGTACGGGTCAAACCCTTCACGTCGCTGAACGTGATGGCCGCCGTCGAGCGCACATTCCCCTTGGGATCGTCGGACGTCGACGGTGACTGGCTGCTGCGTCTGGGCTATGGCGCAAGCGTCGGGACCGATCTGCGGGTCGATGCCTCCAGCTGGTGGACTTCGCAGTTGTTCGCTGAAGCCGGACATTACGTCAACGACTCGCGGGACTATTTCAACAGCGAATGGCAGGTCGGCCGCAGCTATGCCATCGGTGGCGCGGGCTCACGCTGGGTGACGTTCCCTCATGTGGTGGCTGCGTTCGATTACGACTCGAAGATGAACAGTGGCACCGACTCCGATGGCAAATCGGACTCATCGTCCGGCAAGGCCGGTGGCATCGGTGTCGGCAACAACGTGCGCTACTGGTTCCGCGAAGATGCGTACAACGCGCCCCGCTCCTATCTCGACTTCTCCCTGCAGTACCGCGTCAAGGTGCTGGGCGATGATCGCGCTCAAGGTGTCTTCGGTCGCCTGACTTATTCCTATTGAGGACTTGCATGAAGATTCGATTCTGTTTGTGGCTGGGACTTGGCCTGATCCCGATGGGGGCAAACGCCGCCCCTGAAATTGCCCAGTTGTACGCGCCAAAACTGCCGGAGGGTTCGGCCTGGGTGCGGGTGGTCAATCCCTCCGACACTGCCATGCAGGTCCAGGTGAGCCAGGGCGCGAGTTTCGCCCTTTCGACCCAGGCGACGGTGGCCAGTCCTTTTCAGGTCGTGGACTCGCGACAACCGCTGCAAGTGACCGTCAACGGTCGCGAGATAAAGGGCCTGAGTGCACCGAAAAGTGCGTGGGTCACGCTGATTCTCGACAGTGACCCGGCGCGGGCACCCCGCCTGGTCATCGACCCGCCGCTGCGCGGCAAAGACTTGCGTGCCGAACTCAACCTCTACAACCTGGCCAGCGGTTGCGAAAAGGCCGGGGTGAAACTGGCTAACCATGCCCCGGTGTTCAATCAAGTGCCGTTCAACGGACAGGCCCAGCGCACGATTAACCCGGTGCAAGCAACGCTGGTTGCCAATTGCGAGCAGAACATCAGCCTGCCGTTCAAGCTGGCGCCCTTCAAGGCCGGCGATCGTTACAGCCTGTTCCTGGTCGGCTCCCGGCAGGCTCCACGCCTGATCGGCCTTGTCGACCAGACCGCGCCATGACCCTTCAATGGAAATCTCGCTGGCCGGTTTCCGCCCTGATCGCCGGTGTCTTGTTGAGCCTGTCGGGCACCGGCGTTGAAGCGGCCTCGGCGGTCATTACCGGCGAAGGTGGCTGGCTGTTCCCGGCCTGGGAAAGCCTGAGCAAGGTCGATAACCCCGGCACGACTCGCAACATTGCGCTGGTGAAACAACTCCAGCAGAACCTTGCGCGGGAACACATCAGTCTGGTCGTATTGGTAGTGCCGATGAAAGCGCCGTTTTATGCCTCGCGCCTGCCCGCCAATCAGCCCTTGAGCCCGGCCGTGATGCAGCGCTACGACCACATACAGAGCGAGCTGACTCAGGCAGGCCTGACCACGCTGAACATCAAGCCCGTCCTGCAACGCACTGAACACGGCAAACAGACCGCGTTTTATCGCGCCGACTACCACTGGACCGCCTGGAGCGCAGAAAACACCGCCGACGCCACGGCGCAACTGATTACCGAGCGTTACCGCCTGCAAGGCGAACCCGGCGGTGGCGCGGCGCTGGGCGAGTGGTTCGACCGACGCGCGTTCGGCGATCTGGCGAGCAATTTCCTGCCGGCGATCAAACGTAAATCGATTGGTCGCGACATCTACACCGTTCGCCATCAGGCCCAGAACGACTTGCTGATCGATGACGCACCGGCACCGGTTCAGGTGATCGGCAACAGCTTTGTCCAACCTTACCTGGGCTTTACGCAAAAGCTTTCCAATGCCCTGGACCGTCCCGTCGCGCTGACCTGGAATCCTGGCGATGTCGGCCCATGGGCTACGCTGCTGCAATACTTGGAGTCTGCGGATTTCGCCCAACACAAACCGCAAGTGATCGTCTGGCAATTCAACGAGGGCCAATTCCACCTCGGCCCCGATGCCGCAGCTAACTGGAACGCCAAAGGCGTCACCTCGCTGAGCCAATGGCATCAGCGCATCAATAAGGCGCTTCCGTGAACATTCTTGGTTACACCGCCAGTCGCGCGACCATTGCGGGTCTGTTGTTTGCCGCCATTCTCGGCACCGGGACCGGCGTGCTCTACGTGACGGACAAAAAGGCCCAGACCCCAGGGATCGTCGGCATCGTCTGGCAGCCGGACAACAAGACCGTCGGCATCAATGGCCACTGGGAAAAGCTGGGGGCCCGCGAGCTGCTGGTGCAATGGACTGTCGTCGACGATCAGGCATTCGTTGCCGGTTCCGGCCTGCCCAGCGTGCCGGTTCTGCCCGATTGGGCACGCATTGCCAAGGCCCCTTGGGCGCAAGACGTCATCCTCGGACTGGCCGGCTATTTCAGCGAAAACCGCTCACGGGACAACATCGAGCAACTGGCGGCAGTTTCGGCACGCATCGCCAAATTGCCGACGCCCTTGCACGTCACAGGCTGGTACTTCCCCGCCGAAGTCGACCCCAGCTGGACCCGCGCCAAAGAACTGCCCGCCCTGCTGGCCAAGCTGCCACGACCGTTATGGATCAGCGTGTATGACGGTGCGAACATCGGCCCTGTCGCCACGGCAGAATGGCTCAAGCAGTGGCTGCCGAATGATATTGGCGTGTTCTTCCAGGACGGCGTCGGTGTCTACGCCCGCACCGCACCGGTCGCCAGGACCTACGCCGACGCGTTGCGCGAGCGTCTGGGCAAAGACCGGGTGCGCATCATCGTCGAAGCCTTCCGCCCCAACTTCGGCGGCGGATTTCGCTCCGCCACCGCCGCCGAGCTCAAGCCGCAATTGGCGGCCTATGACGGTTATCCGCTGTACCTGTTCGACGGACCGCACTACGTGACGCCTGAGCTGGTGGAGCAACTGGCGCGATAAGGCAAATCACCGAGCATCAGACTGGGCTAACCCTTGACCGCCGCTTCTATCGCCGCGACATCGATTTTCCCCATCTGCATCATCGCGTTGAACGCGCGCTTGGCCGCTGCTTGATCGGGATTATTGATGGCATCCGTCAGGACGCGGGGCGTGATCTGCCACGACAATCCCCATTTGTCCTGGCACCAGCCACAGACGTTTTCCTGGCCGCCGTTTCCGACAATCGCGCTCCACAAGCGATCGGTTTCGGCCTGGTCGTCAGTCGCCACCTGGAACGAGAACGCCTCGTTGTGCTTGACCCCCGAGCCCCCGTTCAGGCCGAGACACGGAATGCCCATCACCGTGAATTCGACCGTCAATACATCGCCCTGCTTGCCCGCAGGATAGTCGCCAGGCGCGCGAAGGATGGTGCCCACCGCGCTGTCGGGAAACGTCTTGGCGTAGAACGTCGCGGCGTCCAGCGCGGCGCCGTCGTACCAGAGGCAAATCGTGTTTTTGCTGACCATTCTGGTTCTCCATCAATGGGGAATGAATGGTCATTCTAGCTGAGCGACCAGATGGACCACGAAGAGGGCCATGCCCCTTGTCGGCAGATCAATGCTGTAACGAAGTCCAGCGTGCTGATTACTGGAAACTCGGCTCGGCGCAAACCGCTGATGTGGCGCGAAGTGTACGCAGCCCCAACAGCACGATCACCACCATGACCAGCCCCGCGCCGATGGCGACGCCGAACCCTGCCCGTGCGCCATAGGCGTCGATGACCAGCCCCGCGAGTACGCCACCGAGCGCCACGCCGATGCTGATGCCCGTCGTCATCCACGTCAGGCCTTCGGTGATCCTGGACGGTGGAACGATGATCGTACCAAGGTTCATGACGACGACCATCGTTGGTGCGAATGACATGCCTGCCACAAACAGCATCCCGGAAAGGATGTAGACGTCCGGCGAGAAAATGGGCAAGACGGCTGTAACTGCCGTGATCAGAACGCCAACGAAGAACTGCTTTTCAATCGACAAGGAGACCCTCAACGCGCCGAACGTCAGGCCCGCGATCATTGAGCCGAGCGCATAGGCTGCGAGGATGAAGCTGGCGGACGCTGGCCAGTATTGTGCGTTGGCGAAGGCCACCACCGCCACATCGATTGATCCGCCAATCACGCCCATCGCCAAGAGTGCCAGAACGATGGTGCGAACGCCGGGAATCAGCAAGGTAGAGCCAGTGCTCTTCCTGACGCCCACGATGACCTTCGGTTCTGTCTGCTTTTGCAGAAGAAAAGCGCTCACGCCGATGACCAGCAGCAAGACCGCGACAAGCGGTCCGGCTTCGGCAAAAAACCTGACGCTCAGACCGATGGCCAGGGGTGGACCGATAATGAAAGCGAGCTCAGTCAGCACCGTGTCCAGGGAGAAAGCCGTGTGCAACTGCGGCTTGCCACGGAAAAGCTGTGTCCAGCGTGCTCTTATCATCGCGGGCATGCTGGGCATCGTGCCCGCCAGTGCCGCAAGAATAAACAACAGCGGGGTCGGCGCCCTCATAGAGACGGCAACGATCAGCGCCAGCAACATGCCAATGCTGAAGGTGGTGACTAAGGGCAGCACCCGACTCTGCTCCCGCTGATCGACGAGTTTCGACACCTGCGGGCCGATCAGCGCATTTGCCAGGGTAAAGGTACCGGCGACCGAGCCAGCCAGCCAATAAAGTCCCGTCTGCTGCACCAACATGGTAATGATGCCGATGCCAATCATTGCCTGTGGCAGACGGGCAATGGAACTCGCGATCACCAACCCCATGACGCCCGGGGTGGTGAGCAGTTCGCGGTAGGGATTTGCCATGATTTCTCCTTTTTATAATGCTTCGCCGATGGGTACCCAGCTGCACGCCCGCAAACTGTTGCGGGCGGTTTATCGGCGACTCAATGGCACATGTGAACCAGCAAGCAAGCGAGGCAGTTGTTCACCATAGCTGAGCGTCTCACCCTCAAAGACCAGCGACGTGGCTTCAGGACTGCGTGCAACCCGGGCTTCGAATAGTTGATGAATACACAGATGAACAGAAAATTCAGACGTAACTTGGTCGTGCATCCTTGCCTCCAGAAGTGAATAAACTCACTTCTATCGATTGTTCGCACTTACATCATGCAAGTGCAGTCCTTGGAATATTATCTAATCAATCTAACCTGCCATCTGCCGCAAACTATCCAATGGCAACGCGTCGATCATTAGAACTAACTATTTAGGGCAGGCATATCCGCCACCCCCTCTTACCCGTGTTATCACATGTAACCAATGCCACCTAAAACGCCCATCCCAGACAGCTCGCAGCTAACAAAAACGGTGTATTCATGGCGCATGAAAAACAACATTCACGGCCAGAAAACCAGAATGTTTTGTTTCTGCACTAGAGATACACGATGATCTTCGAGTCTATTTGGCAAGAGCATTTCTATCCGGTTTCAGCTACGGGATCCAGCGACGCCAAGAGTCTCCCCCTGAAACATCGAAGTCAATACCGGGAGGAAACTGACACATCCTAACGAAGTAAAACCGCCCCATCGGGCGGTTATCCAGTTCGATTATGAGTGTGAAAAATCATGGTTTCGTGAGTTTTTGTAGGTGCCTTCCTACATATAGATCGTCATGGTCCGCACGTCGCCTTGCTGAGGGTGGGTCCGAGCGTTTGATCGAAAGCCGCGCTGCGTCAATGCAGGGTGCCCTACTGCGGCTGAAAGGTCTGAAGATACGCCAACAGGTTTTCAATCTTCTCCGGATCGCTGAGCCCCCAGAAAATCATCCGGGTACCGGGCACTACTTCCTTTGGATCTTCGAGGTACGCGATCAGGGTCTCGCGGGTCCAGACAATGCCGGCCGATTTCATGGCGTCGGAGTATTGATAATCCGTCGTGCTACCTGACGGGCGTCCAAAAATGCCATTGAGTTGCGGCCCGAACGAACCCCGCGCCGACTCCCCCACTTGATGGCAGCCGCCGCATATCCGTTTGAACAGTGTCGCGCCGGCTTCAGCATCGCCGGCCGCCTGGACTTGCGCGCCGAACACCCCCGCAATAAGCACCATGAGGGCTGCGGCTTTATTCATGTCCTGCTCCAAATCATTTGTGGCCAAGCGCACGTAAATCAGCTCGCACCCGGTTGAACCTACTTCCAATAAGCCGCCGGCAGACGGGTGGAATAACGACCCCGCTATCCGCTGACAGCGGCAAGCGCAGACTCTATCCTGTGCAACCCTGCGATTCCACCGGAGATGCCCTGTGCCACCCTTGACCGCCCGCGAGGTTTACCAGCAGTTGCGCGACGCCGCGCTGGAACTCCGGCCGCTATCGCGCCTCGCCAGACAACCCGAGCCCGGCCACGTGCACGTCGATATCGAAGGCTGGCGCCTGAGCCTCGGTGTCGACGGCGCCCGTCTGCTGCATTGCCAACGTTGCCAGGCCCCGGACGGCCGCGAGGGTGAACTCGACCGCTGGCAACGTTACGGCACCGACCCGGTCAGTTTGCTCAGCACCTGGGAGTTGGCGCAGATCGAGCGCTTGCTGTGCCTTCAGCGCCAGCCTTAGAGATCAACGATCACCGTCCCGGCAATGCTCTCGGCGAATTCGACTCCGAACAGACGACCCGGTGTCTCGAACCCGGAACGCCGCTCCCCGGCCAACACGCGTCGCGCCGCTTCCACCGCGGCCAACGGTGTGTAGGAGTAGCCGTTGATAGTCTCAATCACCGACCGCGCAACCTGCCCATCTGCCCCTGTCACCTCAGCAACCGCATAGGCCCGATGCGACAGGCGCTCTTGCTCGCTGGGGCCATCGGGAAGTCGGGGCAAGTCGCCCTCGGGGAATGCGTCACCGCTGATGTGCACGAACATCGCGATGTTGGGGATACCCGTCGAGCGCCCACCCGTGACCAGATCACCGAACGACAGCGGCGCGCAGAGCACAGGCCCGGCGCCGAAGTCGAAGTGACGCGGTTGCGCATCCGGCGCAGGAACGAGTACGCCGTCGACCCGCGCCATCAATCCTGCACCGATGATCTCGCCAACGCTGTTGGCCGATCCACGGGACATGGAACCTGCAACCTGCAGCGCGATCCGTAGCGATTGCGGATGTTCGACACGACGGGCAACGTGCAGGGCGAGGCAGTCCGTGGGGACAACGTCCCAGCCGACGCCTGGCAATAGCATCACACCGGCATCCTCGCCCAACCGCTCCGCCAGCCGGTAAACGTTGATTTCGGCAGTGATGTCGAGATAGTCGACCCCGGCCTCGATGCAAGCCCGCATCAACGGTTCTGCAGTCATCACAAAAGGACCGGCGCAGTTCAACAAGACCGTGACGCCGCTCAGCGCTTGCGCCGTTTGAGCGTCGGCCGTGAAGGTGCGATAAGGCACGCTCAGCTGCCGGGCAAGCGCAGCCACGCTTGTCGCGTCACGTCCAGCGACTTCGAAGTCCAGCCCGGCTACCTTCGCTTGTGCCGCGACCATTCGGCCGGTGTACCCGGTTGCGCCATATATCAGAAGTTTGCTCATTGTGGGTGCTGCCAGTTTTTATAAACAAATTCGAGGCTGTAGCCATCCGGGTCCAGGACGTTAGCCGCGTAATAATTCGGGTCGTAATGCAACCGTGCGCCGGGAGCGCCGTTATCGGTAGCGCCTGCTTTCATCGCAGCGGCATAGGCCGCATCGACCTCGCCCCTGCTGTTCGCAACAAACCCGACATGCGCAGCCCGCCCCTCCACCACCCCTTCACGCAGCCAGAAAAACACCCGGCCTTGCGCACCGAAACCCTTGAGATCCGGGTGGCCCGGCGGGCCATCCTTGCCGTCGAAATCGAGCGAGTGAGTGATGCGGAGCGGTGTGAGCGCCGCGGTATAGAAATTGACGGAGCGTTGGGTGTCGCTGACTGAGATAAACACATGATCAAGCATGGAATGCGCCTCGCTGGTTCAGATGATGTAACCGCCGGAAACCTCAATGGATTGCGCGTTGATCCAGGCACTTTCTTCGGACAGCAGCGTGGCGATCACTCGACCGACGTCGTCCGGTTCGCCGATGCGACCGAGCGCCGTTTGCGAGGCCAGCAGCGTCTCGAATTCTTCGCTCAAGCCGCCGCCCAGTTCGGTGCGAATGGCGCCGGGCGAGACGGCATTGGCACGGATGCGTCGCTCACCAAACTCCTTGGCCATGTAGCGAGTCAGTACTTCCAGTCCGCCCTTGAAAGCGGCATAAGGCGCCACGCCTGGCGTGACCACCCGTGTCGTCGCGCTGGTCAGGTTGACGATGCTTGCGCCCTCCTCCATCAGCGGCAGCAAGGCCTGGGTCAGGAAGAACGGGCCCTTGAGGTGAACGTTCATGAGGTCGTCGAACTGCGCCTCGGTGACCGTCTCAAGCGGATTGAACAGGCCGTGGCCGGCATTGTTGACCAGACCACCCAGGGTGGTGGTTTGCCAGTTCGATTGCAGCGCCTCTCGTACCGCATCGACGAACACGCCGAAGCGCCCGGCATGGCAGACATCCAGTTCAAGGGCGACGGCATGACCACCTTCGGACGTGATGCGCTGAACCACCGAATCCGCCGCTTGCACGTTGCTCTTGTAGGTCAGGATGACGCCCATTCCACGCCGGGCACAGTGCACTGCGGCG
This sequence comes from Pseudomonas sp. FSL W5-0299, assembly GCF_005930655.1. Classification (NCBI taxonomy): domain Bacteria; kingdom Pseudomonadati; phylum Pseudomonadota; class Gammaproteobacteria; order Pseudomonadales; family Pseudomonadaceae; genus Pseudomonas; species Pseudomonas sp. FSL W5-0299. Next base: position 19,438 of record NZ_RXHX01000041.1, on the reverse strand, counting down.
CTGGCACCAATGCCTCGACTGCCGCCGGTAATGACGATAACGCTCATGGCTTGCTCCACTGTCAATCAGATGAGCAACCACGGTAACCATAGACCCTCGGGCGAGCGCAGCCGTTACTACTCCAATCCTGCCTGTTTCTGCTTTTCGCTTGCGCCGTGCGTCCCCCTGCGGTCAGATGTCTCCCCATGGAAAACCAACTGCATGAACTCAGAACCCTTGCCGCCAGGGCCGAAAACAGGCGTACAGAGACGGGCATTCCGCGCGTGGCCATGGTCCAGGGTGCGATTCCCGAACATCAGTTGGCCGCTGTCTACGAGCCGATGATCAACCTGATCCTGCAAGGCAGTAAGACCATCACCGTCGGCGATCGCACACTGAGGTATGACCCGGCGACCTATTTCGTGATGTCGATTGAGCTGCCGGCGGTCGGCAGTGTGCACCCGGCCACGTCCGGCGAGCCGTACCTCGCCGTCGCCTTGACACTGGACCCTGCCGTACTGGCAACGTTACTGACAGACTTGCCAAAACCTGTCGCACCGTCAGGACAGGAGGCCGGCTTTTCAGTGGCCGCGGTCACACCCGAGCTGATGGACGCCTGGGTGCGCATGCTGCGATTGATGGACCGGCCGGCGGACATCGCGGCCCTGAGCCCGGTGTACGAGCGGGAGATTCTCTATCGGGTTTTGCAAGGACCGCACGGCTGGATGCTGCGCGAGATTGCCGCGCCCGATACGGCCATGGCCCGTGTCAGCCTCGCGATCCAGTGGATTCGCCGCGCCTTCGCCGAGCCGCTGCGGGTCGAGGACATGGCCCGCACAGCGTCGATGAGCGTGTCAGCGTTCCACCGCCATTTCAAAGCCGTCACCACGCTCAGCCCCTTGCAGTATCAAAAACGCGTGCGGCTGCTTCAGGCGCGGACTTTGTTGGTGGCGAACGCTAAAAGCGTCACCAGCGCCGCGTTCGATGTCGGCTATGAAAGCGCTACCCAATTCAGCCGGGACTACGCCCGCGTCTTCGGTTTGCCTCCGGCCCGGGATGCCGCGCGGATTCTCGCGCAACTGCGCGGACGTGCCGACTGAGGGCGCTTCGGTCCGACTGACTCTGTTTCTTGTCATCGCGTTGGCGAATGCGTGTACCGATCGATGCCATGAAAGCGCCGCCACTGGCCCCCACCCGACCATTGCGCATACCATGCTGCGACTTCAAACCGTCAGGTGTCTTCCATGATCAAAGCCAGCTTGCGAAGCCACCTGACACTCTGGTTTGCCGGTCTGTCGTTGCTCACGCTGGTGAGTGTGGGTTTCTACGTGGGCCACATCGCCACAGAGCAAATGAAGCAGGCCAGCGGCAATGCGTTGTTGAGTACGGCAAGGTCGGCGGCCGAGCTATTGGGCGCACAACTGCATGAGCGTCAGCTCGAAGTGTCTCTGCTCAGTCGAGCGCCGTTATTCAAGCACGGCGACCTGGGCGATCCGGATATCTTGTCGTCGATGGAGCTGCGTTCGCAATCCCGCGCCGAGTACGCCTGGATGGGCGTGGCTGACGCCAACGGACGTGTACGGCAAGCCGTGAACGGTCTTCTGGTCAATCAATCGGTGAAAGAGCGCCCCTGGTTCCAGGCCGGGTTGCGCGGTGCTTATACCGGCGATCCTCATGAGGCGGTACTGCTGGCCAAACTGCTGCCCGGAACCGCCAGTGGCGAGCCTTTGCGCTTCATCGATTTCGCCGCGCCGATCCGCAATGCCGAGGGCCAGGTGATCGGTGTGCTGGGCGCCCATGCCCATTGGAGCTGGGCGACGCGGATTGTCGACGCGGCCGTGCTGCGCAAGGACATGACGCCCGAGGTGGAGGCGCTGATCGTCGACCACGACGGCAAAGTGCTCTATCCGGAGGCGCTCATGGGGCAACGTGTGGCGAACATGCCGGTCGTCCGGGAAAACCATTCCGATACCGCCGGCTGGTCAGTCGGCGACGGTTACCTGACCAGCGTGGTCGCGGTCCCCACGCCCTCGAGCACGGACCTGACGTGGTACATCGCGGTCCGCCAGCCACTGGATATCGCGCTTCAACCCGCACGTATCCTGTTTTACAAATTGCTGCTGTTGGGGGTCATTGCCGCCATCGTGTTTGCTCTGGTGGCGTACTACCTGGCGCTGTACCTCAGCCGCCCGATCGAACAGCTGGCAAAGTCAGCCAAACGGGTACAAAACCAACAACCGGGTGTGACGTTTCCGCGGGACCACTCGGTGCGAGAAATTGCCCAGCTGGGCCAATCCCTCCAGGGCATGACGGAGTCCTTGCTCGGCAAGGAGCGCGAGTTGCAGGAAGCCAATGCGTCGCTGGAAGCCACGGTCGCGCAACGCACCGCCGCCCTCACCCAGGCCAACGCCGATCTGTTGAAACTGGCCACCCACGACGCACTGACCGGCGTGTACAACCGGCGCCGATTCGACGAGAAACTGAATGAGTGCAACCTGCTGTTTCAACGCACCGGACGGCCCTTTGCGTTGCTGTTCATCGACGCCGACCACTTCAAGCAAATCAATGACACCCACGGCCACGCGATCGGCGATGAGGTGCTGCACCAACTCGCCCGGCTGATCCAGGGCAACACCCGCGCCACTGACTTCGTGGCCCGTTACGGTGGCGAGGAGTTTGCGGTGCTGTTACCGGAAGTCGAGGAACCCGAGAGCCCCGAGGTCGTTGCCGAGAAGATTCGTGCCGCGATTGCCGCAGCCATTTTTGCTACGGCCGGGCACGTCACGGTCAGCATCGGCATTGGCCTGGCCGAGATATCGGACAGCAATACCACCGCGCTGATCAAACGTGCCGATCAGCAGCTTTATCAGGCGAAGTGGTCGGGAAGGAATCGGGTGGCTCCGCAGGCTCGCGTGACGGAACGCCACTGACCTCCAGCTTCCACTGATGAAAACCCGGTTAAACCGCAAGGCTATTCACTTAAGAACATCTTCAGCTGAGCGACAACCTGTGGCGAGGGGACTTATCCCCTCGCCACAATTGCGCATCCGCAATCAAGACCGGGTATTGGGCTTACTGAACGTTTTTCAGCTTGACCACATCACCGGAGATCTTGGTGGTGTAGCCGGTCAGGACCCACGCCCAGAACCAGTTTTCCTGCACCTGGGTGTTGATCATCGCGTCACCGCCCTTGGCTTTGATCGCCGCGTTCTGAGCGCGAACAAAACGGTTGTTCTGCTGGATCGGGATCACGCCGAACAGCAGCAGGCCCGTGGCGCTCGCTTCACTGTGGCCCAGGACGGTGTATTGACTGCTTTCATAATGCTGGGTGTTCATCGGCGTGCCGGTGCAACCCGCCAGAACCAGACCGAACAGGGCTACTGCGACAACTTTACTAACGTACTTCACTGAAAAAGCTCCATGAGATATTGCCCGGGATCCATCTCTCGGGCGGCGCACACTCTAACGGATGAGGTGGCCAATTGGTATCAGCTAAAGCAGGTGATTGGCCGCCCCTTGGTTGGCGGCGGCTTTTGTTCGAGAGAGTGAAACGTCGCGCCTCAGCTCTGAGTTATCGCAGCCGGTGAACGCGCTGATGAAACAGGCTCGTCGTCCAGCTTGATAACATTGCCAGCATCGGCCCCAACCGCCGCCATGGGGATTGAAATGGCATAGCCGTAGAGATTGACTCACTGATCGGCATCAGTTCTTTGCTCATTTCACCGGTTTGGCACGCGCGGCAGCTCGCGAGAAGTTGAGCGCGACGGCAGCGTTAATCAACGCCTTCAACGCTTCCTCATCAATCTCATCGCCTTCATGCACATCAATCGCCCGTCGGGTATTGCCTTCAAGACTGGCATTGAAAAGTCCCGAAGGATCCTCCAGCGAAGCGCCCTTGGCGAAGGTCATCTTCACGGCGTTCTTGTACGTCTCGCCGGTGCAGATGATGCCCGCGTGTGACCACACCGGAACGCCCCGCCATTTCCATTCCTCGACCACATCGGGGTCGGCGTGCTGGATGATCGTTCGAATCCTGGCGAGCGTTTCGCCCCGCCAGTCACTCAGCTCTTTGATTCTCGCGTCTATCAGCGCAGAGGCGCCTTCGTCCTCTGCGTTCTTTGAGCCGATGGGTTCCTTGTTCATGAGATAACCGCCTCCTTCAGGATGGATTCGCCCGGTTCATGATAGATGGCGTTCACCCGCCTTTGAGGCGCGCTGACTGACGGCTTGCGTCCCTGACCGGTAATGACTGCAGTCAGTTATCAGAGTCCAGTCAATGCCTGGCCATCAATCCATGTAACACCCCGACCCTTAAACCCGCTTCCGAAGGCGTCATTTGCGACAGGCAAAAGACCTTGAACGCGGCCAGCATGACCACCAGTCCGCCAGGCAAGCTATTCAGGCGATGGGGTTGCAAACCCGCCAGCCTGAGGTGATTGACCTGCCCCGCTTCAAGCAGGCGCAACGACAGGCGCAGCAGGCCGCCGTAGGTGATTCCGCCTTGGTCATCATCGTTCAAGCCGTTGGCCTTGAGGACTTTGGCGAGCATCCGCGCGGTGCCTGAAGAGCCGATGGCCTGCTGCCAACCCAGCGCCCGGTAACGATGTGCGACCTTTTCAAACTGCACCGTAGCGACGCGCTCGGCTTCCAGCAGGCCCTGAGCCGTAATGCAGCCTCCGTGAAAATAACGCGTGCCAAAAGTGCTGCTGCCAATGGCAATGCTTTCGGTCAACAGGGGCTGTGCGCCCTGCCCCAGAATCAACTCGGTGGAGCCGCCGCCAATGTCCACCACGAGCCGCATACTCGCGGCACTCGGTGTCGTGTGGGCAACCCCGGCATACACCAGCCGGGCTTCTTCATGCCCGGAGATCACGTCAATCCGAAACCCCAGGTGACGCTCGGCGCTGGTCAAAAACAACTGGGCATTGTCGGCTTCGCGCACCGCGCTGGTCGCCACGGCCCGCACTCGTCCGGCCTCGAAGCCGCGCAGCTTTTTGCCGAATCGCGCGAGCGCCTGCCACCCTCGATCCAACGCCAACTCATCCAGCGCGCCGCCCTGGAATCCTTCCGCCAAACGGACGGGCTCGCGCAGGGTTTTGACTTCCTGGATCACGATCTGCTGGTTGCGTCTGACCGACTGGCCAATCATCAGGCGAAACGCATTGGAGCCCAGGTCGATGGCCGCAAACAGAGAGGCGTTCCCTTTCATGGTGGGGATTCCTGGCAGATTCATCAGCCCGCGGGCGGGTGCGCTGGGTATTGAAGATGGTTTGTGATGATCCTGCCATGCCTTAGGTGACACCAAGATGACACCGCCCCCCCCTGCGTCGCTGTGTATCACAGTGTGTACGGCTACCCTCTTGATACATGCGTTTTCACCGGGCCTGCGTTTCGACACAGGCCAGATACGTCGCCGCGTTCAAATGTTTTCAAGGTTTCAAGGGGCTCAGCCAGAACCCCTGGCCAACGCCTTGCAACGGAGACATCACCATGAAGATGGCAATGCAGAACAAAACCGGCATGACTCGTCGCCACCTGGTCAGCTCGTCGATCCTGGCATTCGCCCTGTTCGGCGCGCTCGGTGCGGCCCACGCACAAACGAGCGCCACCGTGCAGCCGGCGGCGGTCAAGGCCGACGCCGCTCAGGCCACACCCTCCCCGTTCGGCCCGCTGAAGCACATCAAGGCCGGACTGCTGAACGTGGCCTACGCCGAAACAGGCCCGGCTGATGGTCCGGTAGTGATCCTTCTGCACGGCTGGCCGTATGACATTCACAGCTATGACGAAGTCGCCCCGCTGCTTGCAGCGAAGGGCTATCGCGTGCTGATGCCGTATGCGCGTGGTTATGGCGATACGCATTTCCTGTCCGATAAAACCCTTCGCAACGGCCAACCGGCCGCATTGGCCAGTGACGTCATTGATTTCATGGATGCGCTGAAGATCAAACAAGCGGTGCTCGGTGGCTATGACTGGGGCGCACGTTCCGCCGGCATCGTCTCGGCGCTGTGGCCAGAGCGGGTCAAGGCGCTGGTTTCGGTCAGCGGCTACCTGATCGGTAATCAGGCGGCCGGCAAGAACCCGCTGCCACCCAAGGCCGAATTGCAATGGTGGTACCAGTTTTACTTCGCCACCGACCGTGGTCGTGCCGGGTACGAGAAAAACACTCATGATTTTGCCAAGCTGATCTGGCAACTGGCGTCGCCAAAATGGGCGTTCGATGACGCCACGTTTGACCGCAGCGCCAAGGCCCTGGACAACCCCGACCACGTCGAGATCACCGTCTTCAATTACCGCTGGCGCCTGGGCATGGTCCAGGGCGAGCCTCAATACGAGGCGCTCGAACAGAAACTGGCCACGGCGCCGTCCATCAGCGTGCCGACCATCACCCTTGAAGGCGATGCCAACGGTGCGCCGCACCCAGCCCCCGAGGATTACGCCAAGCGCTTCACCGGCAAATACGAGTTCCGGCTGATCAGCGGCGGCATCGGTCACAACTTGCCGCAGGAAGATCCACAGGCGTTCGCCAAGGCGGTGATTGATGCTGATCACCTTTGAGGCCGATCTGAAATAGTCCTTTCACAACGACGGCTCGTTTGATCAACGAGCCGTTTTATGTTGGAAAAAATTCCGCCGACCCCGTTCTGAACATCATTCCAGCAAAGACACCAGACGCGGCTCCAGGGACGTTTCGAACACATCCAGCAGCGCCAGCGTCACCGGCAGCTTGAAACGCCGCCGCCCCGCACTGCCGGGATTGAGGTAAAGCCGGTCGCCACGCCACTCTATCCGTGGCTTGTGCGAATGACCGGTGATCACCAGCTTGATGGCTGAGTCGAGCGCGGCCGGGACATCGGCGACGTCATGCACCAGCAGCGTTTCCCATCCGTCGAGATCAAAACGAAGAAGGTCAGGAAGTTTTTCTGCCCACGGGGCGTCCAGGTCATTATTCCCGCGGACAACGTACAGCGCGGCGATAGCCTTGAGTTGATCGAGAATGTCGGCGTTGCCGATGTCGCCCGCGTGAATGATCCGCTCACAACCCGCCAGGGCAGCCAAGGCTTCGGCACGGAGCAAGCCGTGAGTATCGGAAATCACACCAACTTTCATGCGCCGCTCCAGATCAGGTTCAAGGATGAGTGACAGCTCCGTCCCGCAACGTCCGCCTGACCTCAGCCTGTATGGCATAAGCCGGCGCCTCCACCGCATTGAAATCTTGTGTATACCGCTGGGCAAATCCTTCTACCCCCCATTCCTGGAACTGCTGCACATGCTTGAGCTCGTGCGCCCAGAGCACGATGTTCTGTTCTGCGGTTTCAGCATCCCGGAAGAGGATGATGTCGATCAGCGTCACGGCACCGACATCGGGGTTTTGCAGCATGGCAGTGGCGGCGTTGAACTGGCCGCTATCGCTGACTTTGTAGCGTGCGGCATCGAGGACGACGGGATCGTACCAGCGCAGCAATTGCTCCCGGATGTGCGGTGGAATGGGTTGCAGGCCGGTGACGGCGGCGTCGGCGCGGGCCTGGGTCAGCCACAGCGCCAAGGCTGGCGCGGCGATCTGGTAAAGGTCATCCGTCAGTCCCATATCTGGCAGGCAGATGCAGCCGTCCAGGCACACTTGCTTCTCGCCAGCCGGGCAGGCGCCGGTCTGGGCTGGCACTTCAAGCGTCAGGCAAAGAACAACAAGCGCCACCAGGCGCGTGATGATGGACGGCATTGGACGCTCCAGGGACGGATGCGGCGCTAACAGTGAATCGGCGTGTCGGCAAAACATCGCTGGACACGACAGACCACTGTTTCCTGCAACTCACTCGCTCTCAGAGGAAGTGGTGGGGTCGAGAGTGGATTCAGCCGCGAGCTTCAATCGATCAGCCTTGCTGATGTATTTAGACTTGCTTGCCGGTGCCAGTTTGGCACTGGCTTTTTTGGCATGCGCCTTTAATAGCTGCTTGATTTTTTTTTGACGATTCATGGTTTTCCACTCGGTGTGTCAGCGCCCGAATGATATCAGCTTAAATGGCCGGACCCGATCCCCGGGGGGCGCGCAGGGTGCACAACGCGGGCAATTGACGACAAATCGCAGGCGCTGGCAGAACCGCCCGCCACCGAACGCCTGCCACCGCCGCAATCAGTCCAAGGCTGCGAAAAGCACTACCCCAGGGAATAGGCGGGGAAATCCGTATAACCGACCTCGCCGCGGCGGGTGTAATACGCTGATCGGTCCGCTTCGGCTAACGGCCAGCCGTGCTTGAGACGCTCTGCAAGGTCCGGGTTGGCGATAAAGGGTCTGCCGAAGGCAATTAAGTCCACCAACCCGGTGTCGAGCGCAGCCTGCGCGCTGTTGCGATCAGTGAACCCGCCACACCAGATGATTGCGCCAGGGAACGCGGCCCGAACCTTGGCCAGCAGAGCGTGGTCGAGGTGGTTCGATTTGAACTCGGCCAACTCCATGTTTTCCTCAGGCATCAGCTCGTAGACCAGGTGCAGATAGGCGACGCCGAGACGACCCAGACGCTCAGCCACGTACAGCAAGGTTTCCTCGGTCAGCGGGTCCGCCGGAATACCGTTGAACTTGCCAAACGGCGACAGGCGCACACCCACACGCCCCGGCCCCCACTCACGCACCGCCGCTTCAACGACTTCCAGCAGGAACCGTGTACGGTTTTCCAAGCTGCCGCCTCCATATGAATCGGTGCGCGTATTGAGCACCGAGTTCATGAACTGCTCGACCAGATAGCCATTGGCACCATGGATTTCGACACCGTCAAACCCGGCCTCCCGGGCGTGGATGCACTCTTGTGTAAACGTGTCGACCAATGCCATCACCTCCTCTGACGTCAGGCGCCGAGGCTGGCCCGCCGGGATGTGGTCCAACTTGCCATCCGGGCCGTGAGCGAACACTTGCGACTCAGCCCTTTCGTCGGTCACGCCCCAAGGCGCCTCGCCGTTCGGCATGAGCGATGGATGGGCCATCCGGCCGACGTGCCACAGTTGCAGAAATATCGTGCCGCCGTTGCGGTGAACCTGATCGGTCACCAGGCGCCAGCCTTGCCGTTGGGCTGGCGTGTAGATACCAGGTGTCATGGCGTAGCCATTGCTGGAGGGCGCAACGTCCGTTGCCTCGGCGACGATCAGGCCGGCACTGGCTCGCTGCCCGTAATAGGTGGCCATCAATTCATTGGGGACGTCACCCTCGGACGTCCGCGTGCGCGTCATGGGCGCCATGACGATACGGTTTTTCAGTCTGAGGGTGCCGCCAACCAACTGAGATTCAAACAGGTCTATCATTGGGCTTCCTTCGGGTCGGATCTGATCGGAAGGAAAGCGTACTGTTCCTAAATCAGGCCTATCTACACACCGTTTAGTCAGTGGTACCCAATGAAGACAATCAATAGACTGCCGGGCTTGCCGATCGAGCGCACGCTGGCTGTGCTCTCCGGGCGCTGGAAGGGAGTCATCCTTCATGTGCTGCTGGACGGACCGCAACGCACCTGTGATCTGGAGAAGCGCATCGTCGGCGTTTCACAGAAGGTGTTGATCGAGCAACTGCGAGCGCTTGAGGAACACGGGATGGTGAGCCGCCAACCCAGCGCCCGGGATCGCCAGGGGATCGAATACCTGCTCACCCCGCTGGGCGAAAGCCTGCGGCCCATCCTCGAATTGTTGATCGAATGGGGCGTCCATCACGCGATGGAACTCGACGAGGCCGATCGGCTGTTGCCCTGCGAGGCAGTTGTTCGAGATCGCATTATCCGATCAGAGAATGAGAATGCCTGACTGGGTGCCCGACATCGCGTCGTGCTGATACGCATTGGGCCAGGTTAGCGCTGGCCCGGTAAAAGTTGTGCCCCCCGCTCGGCCTGCCTTGGCCTGAACGGAGGTCCGGCTCCCGCGAGCGATCAATAGTCCCAGATGGCCGCGATCCAGCGAAAGGCATCTCCGTCGATGGCCACTCGACCAACGGAGGGGAACGGCAGGTGCGTAGCGACAAACAGCTCGCCGCTCGCCGCCGCCTCGCGCATCAGGCGAACACGCACGCGATACGCTTCCTCCGGGTCATGTTCAAAGCCGTTGTGCCATTCAGGGTGCTCGAAGGCGACCGGGAACAGCGCGTCGCCTGCGAACGTCAACCGCTCACCGCCGGAGTTCACGTAGACCACACTGTGCCCCGGAGTGTGGCCGCCGGTCAGCTTGACGACCACGCCCGGTGCCACCTCATATTCGTCTTCGAACGTCTTCAGCTGGTTGTGGAAGGCATCCATGAACTGCTGGGCCGTGGACCGCAAAACGTCGGGCACCGGTGTCGGCATGGTGGTTTGGGTGAAGTCGGGAGTCGCCCAGAAATCGACCTCGGTCGCCGAAACGTGAATTCGCACATCAGGACGCAACCGGTTCTTCACCTCATCGACGAGCAGCCCGCCGATATGGTCCATGTGCATGTGGGTGATCACCACGTCGGTCACCGACGCCAGGTCGATGCCGGCCGACTCCAGACGCTTGGGGAACTGCCCGGCCCGCGGAAAGCCGGGGAACTGCCCACCCAGCCCAGCGTCGACCAGGATGGTCTGGTCGCCGCTGCGCAGCACCAGAACGTTGAGCGGCCAATCGAATGCGTCCGGCCCCAGGTATTGATCCTTGAACCAGGCCTCGCGATCGGCGGGGTCGACATTGGTGGACATCGTCGACGTCGGCAGCGGCAGCACCCCATCGCTGATCACCAGCACGTCAATCTCGCCGACTCGCAGGGCATAGCGCGAAGAAACCATCTCTTGCGCCCCCGTTCCGCCGAAATTCGAGGTGCTGTACAAGCTTAAGCCGGAGTCCGGCTGACCGCTCACTGGCTGAGATGCTCCATCCTTTGGGGTGGGGATGTTCAGATGCGTCGTCATGGTTATTCTCCGATTGCCTGACTCAAGGGGTCTTAAGCGAAAGCCACTCTCTCGAGGTGAAAGGGACTGATCGTTCAGGAATCGAGTCTGCATCGCGACGCACCACGCCAGCTACCATACCTGGGTATGGTGAGCTTGCACCTTAGCGTGATCGTTTCATGCAAAAGTGTGGAGACGGGCTCTACGAAGTCACACGCACTAAGCCACCTTTTCGCCGTCTCGCCGTTTACCCACGCTGAACCTCGCGCCCGCCCGAAGCGCATGGCGGAGTTTCAGCGCCGGCCGTTCGATGCTGTAGTACGAAACGCAGCTCAACCCGAACGACAGGATCAGAACGGCGGCAACGATGTGCGCGTCGTAGGCAACCGGCCAGAAAGCACGCAGGAAGTACATCACCACAAAGTGATTCAAAAACACGCCATAGCTGATGTCCCCGAGGAATTCGTCAACCCGGTGAAACTTGAGTTTCGTCAGCACGTACACGGCCGGGATGCCTAAGGCGATGCCCGCCGTCACCTCCGCGTTAAACGGCCGACGCTCAATCAGTCCCGCTTCGATGGCCGCAAACATCAAGGCAGCCACCACGGCAGTGCCGGCAGCGATCGCTAAACCCTTCGCCTGCGGTTTGTACAGGTAGCTGCCGCACAGGAACATGAACAAGACGCCCGGCAACAGGCGATAGCCGTACACATCGGTGTTGAGGAAACCAAGACACGCAGTCATAAATACGGCGACAGACAAGACAAACGCAACGCCCCTCGCCTTGTAGATCAACAGGAATGGAATCACCAGGTAGAAACACATCTCCAGCCCCAGAGACCAGGCCGGCGGCAAAATCAGCGGCCCGGCGAGCCCGAACATGTAGAAGCCGAGGGGCACCATCGTGAGGCTCGCCGCGATGTTCCCGAGCGTCAGCTCGGCGGCTTGAGGCGTGCCGGGCAGCAGGCAATAAATCACGGCGCACGATGCCAGGAAGTAGAACAGGAATTGAGGGTAAAGCCTCAAGGCCCTGTCCATGTAGAACAGCCCGATTTTCTGCGGCGCCTTGTAATTGCGCTCAATGAGCGAGGTCATTACAAAGCCGCTGATGATCAGAAAGGAAATCACGGCAACCACGCCAGGGTTAAGCCCCGCGAACGTTTTGCCCATATGAGAAACGGCCACAAGAATAGCCAACAGCAAACGATAAGCGCCCACTTACACTCCTGACGTCCTTGTATTTATGGCGCGTAAACTACGATGCTTTGCGTCCTGAGAACAGGATTATTTCGTGCTGCGGGAACCTGTTTACATTCGTGTGAGATCGACCAGGCAATCCGTGCCGTATGGCGATTCGAATTGGCCCTGACAAAAAAAAGCCCCGCGACCGAAAGGCGGTGCGGGGCAAAAAATTGGTTGGTTGCGGCCAACCAAAGGAGCGCTTGAAAAACGTTTACGGGTCGGGGTCAGATGCAATCCTGGGCGGCGCGTCCGAAACTCGACGGCAGGAAGTTCGAGGCCAGCAAGTGCCGCTCGTAGATGAACACCTTGCCGCCACTGCCGGACTTGTAGGCCTCCAGTACGTTGTCCGCAGAGACTTTGCTCGGCACCACGATCCGGTAGCTGCGCTGGGTCTGCGAGACGGTCGGGTTCAACGCACTGCCCTGCAATTTCGGTACGACGCAGTCGGCGTATTGCGCAGGTGTCTTACTGGTCTGCAGGGTCAGCGTCGGGTCGTTCGGCGCAGAGGCGCAACCGGCGAGCAATAAAGAGGCAAACGCCATGGCAGGCACAAATAAAGGGCGCATGGATGTCATCCTGAAAATAAAAAGTCCGGTTCATCGCGTGACGGGTCAGCGTCACGGGCTGTGTTCGATGGGGGCGATTTTCCGGTGATTACTGACAAAGCAGAACTTGTCTTTCGTGATTGTCACTATTACCTCACGCAATAGTTGCGCGCCGTGCAGACTCGTACACACTCAATCACAACCGAAATACATTGATGAGGCCTCTCCTTGAGAACGTTTGACCTGATCCGCGACGCCGTCCTGCCCGAGTTCCGTGACCGGGTGGCCGAGTACTTGATCCAGTACGAAACTGTACTGCTGTGCGAAAACCCGCACGACCGGGAGTTAACCCGTGCCACCGCCAACCAGCTGCGTGGTTATTTGCGCGGGCTGAACACCACGCGGGTGTTGGGCATGGCTGATTGGGAGGAACTGGATCGGCGGGTGGTGGATACGTGGCTAGCGCCCGACCAATGACAGCGGGTCCAGCCACCGGTCTCGGTCGATGAGACGGTTCACCCATTGGTGGATCATCTAGTGGAGTAATTGCGCTACGCCCTGCTGGGTATTTCCAACAGGATCATGGTGGCGAAAATCAAGGCGAACCGGGTTTTAATCGGGACTGAAGCCATAGGCCGCCAGTTTGTTGCCGTCCAGATCACGGGCATAGGCAGCGTAGGCATTCACAGGTACCGCCAGCGGCCAAAGCGGCTGCATGGAACGCGTCGATGGCGGCACGGGGCGGCGCTTCGAAACTGATGGTCACCCCATTACCGACGCTGGCAGGTGCGTCGTTCGCCGATATCAGAACAAAGAAGGACGGTGCGCTCTCGCCCCATATGCACCACTGGCTTGATGAAAGCGTTAACGGCGTAAAAACCGGTCTTTTTTGCCCCATCCAAAGGGCTTTAAGAGTTTGCTGAGCGGTTTTAACTGTTCGTGGAAACGTCACGGACTTGATCAGTTTGCGAAACGTCAGCACGGTCTCCTGGCGTCGATGTAGAAAACCAAATCTGACGTTTTTACACACTCTCGGCCAGAAGCTGCCGGTCAAAAGTACAGAAAACAAATCTGTCCCTTTCTTCTTTCTGGCCGGTTGGCTGACCGGATTGCGGGTTACGCGAGATGGTCACGTTGTGGCTGAAGGCCTTCTGGACGCAATTCGACGCAGAGTCCTTCGCAGCCGCCAATTGCCAGCAGGTCTGTTCGATCAGTGAGAAACATTCGCTCCATGGCGGAGCAGGCCTGCCTGGAATCAAGCCCGGACGTACTGCTCAGTACCCGAACCACACAGTCCGTGTTGGATCGCCCGCGCTTGCGTGGCGCCGATCCGGGTCAATTTTCATATTGAGCATCATCTGATGGCGTCAGCGCCCTATTTCCGCTTGCCTAAATTGCATGCACTTTAGCGCCAGCGCGGCATCGTGCCGCAACCACCCACCTACTTGCAGGTGCTCAAGCGTGTGAGCATGCGAGCTCACAACGTCTGATTGATAAACCTGGGGGATTCAGGGATTTAACGGGCTATAAAAGTAGACGTTCAAGAACGCACAGCGACGTTATTGAGCTATACCCAATAGTCCCCCCACCGCACTACTTCCAATATTGGAGGTTGGCAATGAAATTCCGTCTCCCCCTGTCAGTGCTATTGACTACCGCAAGTCTCTTCGGCTGCACCAGCTCCTCACACCAATCAATGAATCTTCCGTTGGCAGCGACCCATAAAAACCCTGGTCATACCGCCACGACTACATTGACTGGCGAAGGCAATCAAACCAACTTTGACTTCTACATTACCGGCGTTCCAAACGGGACCATCCTGCCGCCGCGCATCTACACCTTCATCAACAAAGGCAGTTGCCAGCAACCCGGGCCAGTCGCGTACGCAATGAACGATAAGGTCAACACCGAACCCAATGCAGGCACCGGTGGATGGACCTTTTACAGAAGCGCGCCCATTACAATGCCAGACCTGCTTTCCGGCAAGTACGCCGTCGTCGTGCGTACTTCACCCGAGGATGGCAGCGCCGATATTTTCTGCGGCGATATTGCACACGCGACTCGATGAACCGTCGGTAGTCATTTTTAAGTCGAGTCGCGCTTTGTGGCGATTGTGTTTACCGCGTTCATGGTTGGTATCTATTCAGTTTGTAATCCTGGCGTTACATACACCAACAAAACACGGCTATCGCCCCGTTGATTTGAAAAAACCGCACTAGACTCCTTCCTGCGCCTTAACCCGTGCATGGTCATGCCACAGGGGGAAATGATTCTGTACGCAGTACCTAGGCTAATTACTCGGTGGTCAATGCACCATGGGTCAATGTTGATGTGCACCATCACCGGTTGCCAGCACCATGAAACAACGAGGAATCCTGGTATGGAACAGCTATCGGATCGTTTCAAACTATCAATAGTGTTTGCTGCGCTTTTGTCACTGAACGGACTTGCCCATGCGGCTCAGACGGAAAAGACCAATATTCTGTTTATCGTCTCCGACGATACCGGCTATGGCGACCTGGGCCCTTACGGCGGTGGGGTCGGTCGAGGCATGCCGACGCCCAGCATCGATGAGCTGGCGGCGGAAGGGGTCACTTTTTACTCTTTTTATGCCCAGCCAAGCTGCACACCGGGTCGGGCAGCCATGCAAACCGGGCGTATTCCTAATCGTAGCGGCATGACCACCGTGGCCTTCCAGGGCCAGGGCGGTGGCCTGCCAGCAGCCGAGTGGACGCTGGCATCGGTGCTGAAAACCGGTGGCTACGACACCTATTTCACCGGCAAATGGCATTTGGGCGAAGCCGATTATGCGCTACCCAATGCGCAAGGTTATGACGTGATGAAATACGTCGGCCTGTATCACGTCAACGCTTACACCTACGCCGATCCGACCTGGTTCCCGGACATGGACCCGGAAACCCGCGCCATGTTCCAACAGGTGACCAAGGGCGCATTGTCCGGCAAGGCCGGGGAAAAACCGATCGAAGAATTCAAGGTCAACGGCCAGTACGTGGACACGCCTGTCGTGGATGGAAAACCTGGCGTGGTCGGCATTCCGTTCTTTGACAACTATGTCGAAAAAGCTGCCCTGGAGTTTCTCGACACGGCAGCCAAATCGGACAAGCCGTTTTTCATCAACGTCAATTTCATGAAAGTGCACCAGCCGAACATGCCTGCACCGGAGTTCGTGCATAAATCCATGTCTAAGTCCAAGTACGCCGACTCGGTGGTCGAACTCGATACCCACATCGGCCGCATTTTGGACAAGCTCAAGGCACTGGGCCTGGATAAGAACACGCTTGTGGTTTACACCACTGACAACGGTGCCTGGCAGGATGTTTATCCGGACGCCGGCTACACCCCGTTCCGTGGGACCAAGGGCACAGTGCGTGAGGGCGGTAACCGGGTACCAGCCATTGCCGTCTGGCCAGACAAGATCAAGCCCGACACAAAAAACCACGAGCTGCTCGGTGGCCTGGATTTGATGGCGACCTTCGCCTCTGTCGCTGGCGTGAAGCTGCCGGAAAAAGATCGCGAAGGTCAGCCAATCATCTTCGACAGTTACGACATGACCCCTGTACTCACCGGCAGTGGCCCTTCTCCGCGCAAGGAGTGGTTCTACTTCACCGAGAACGAACTGTCCCCGGGTGCGGCGCGTGTCGGAAACTACAAGGCCGTATTCAACCTGCGCGGCGATGATGGCGCGCAAACTGGCGGCCTGGCGGTGGACACTAACCTGGGATGGAAAGGCGCAGAAAAATATGTAGCTACCGTGCCGCAGGTCTTTGACTTGTGGCAAGACCCGCAAGAGCGCTATGACCTGTTCATGAACAACTTTACTGAGCGTACCTGGACGATGGTGCCGATCACAGGCGCGATCATGAAGCTAATGAAAACCTACGTCGATTACCCACCACGCAAACTGCAAAGCATGGGTTATGACGGGCCGATCGAGCTGTCGCAATACCAGAAATTCCAAACCGTGCGTGACACCTTGAAAAAAGAAGGCATCAACCTGCCGATGCCAGCAGGTAACTGATCAGACAGGAGAAACATGGCGGCTTCATCAGAGGCCGCCACTTCGCCATTTTGACGTTTGCGAGCAGCGACCACTCGTGACGCCTACAGATGCATCAGCGGAGCTGGAATCATTTTGGAAACAACAGCGTATACGCTACCCGAAACCCCCAGCCTTGTGCGCCATCTTTCGGACTTTCAGCCCAATACCGTGGGCCCACTTGCAAGCTCATGGGTTGATGACCCACTTTGAACAGCTGGGTCACGAACAGGTTGATTGGCACTGACCATTCCGGGTTTGCCAGTCGTAGGTGGACTCAGTGTTGATGCCGAAGGTGGTGTAGGTAGGGGTGGTGTAGCTGAAGAACGGTTGCAGGAAGGTCTGGTTGATTTTGTCTTTTTCATCGGGAGGGCTGTGGTCCAGCGACCAAATGTGATTGGCCAGGATACCGCGGGTCCAGCCGTTACTTTGCTTGAGGGCAACCACGGTAGGACCCGCCCCCCACTGCTCACCACTCAACAGCTCATCTCATCACTGCCGGTTGGCACCAGGATTACCGGTCCTGCCCCTCAAATCCAGCCGCTCGCGGTCGGGTGTTTGGGTGAAAAAAAGAAGCTCTGGGTCACATCACCGACCCCGGACTTGTCCGCCTGCCCACCTGGTACCAGACCGTGTTGATCGATAACTGGCAGGATGGTTCGGGAAATAAGGTTCCACTCGTCATTGAGGGTAAAGGGCAGCACCGGCTGGATATTGGTGACGCTTTGGTAGCCCTCGCCACTGGGGCCAAGTTTCTGGTTCCAGTTGTACTGAATCGGCACGCTGTACAGCGCAGCAACCGGGTTCAGTGATTGTTTGGCCAGCTCGGCCTGGCTATCGGCAGTTTTGCCGGTATCGGGCCAGATAATTACCAGGGCAATGACAGGCATGAGGTGGACGACTTTGCTCATCAGTAGCTCCTTCTCGATAACGAGAATATGCACTACCACTGCGGTTGTGCCGCCTCGATGCGAAGCGACCCGGAGAGCTTAGTTCAGGTTTTCTCGACTAGTATCAATTCGACTTGAGAAGGCGCGTGGGATGCCTGCTGTTACTCCATGGACATGCGTGCGTGCGCTACGTTAATTCGAAAATGGATAGAGGTTAACCATGCCAACCAAAACCACTGCCCTGCCTGCTTGTACGCTCCTCGCGCTGTGCTGCCAGCAAGCCTGGGCCGGCGGCATGATGCTCTACGAAATCGGCACCGATAACGCTGGCCTGGCCAACGCCGGTGCCGCTGCCCGGGCCCAAGGCCCAGCGACCATCGCCAGTAACCCGGCGGGTATGAGTTACCTGCCGGGCACGCAGATCACCGGCGGCTTGCAAGTGCTGTATGGCGACCTGAGCTTCGATCGCGACGCCGGCAGCAATGTGGCCGGCAGCGGCAGTGGCAATGCCCTCGAACCGATCCCCGGTGGCAGTTTCTTCATCAGCCATGAACTGGAAGAACATTGGAGCGTCGGCTTCGGCCAGTACGGCGACTTCGGCTTGGCGGTCAACTACGACAACGATTGGTCCGGCCGCTACTTCGCGCAGAACTCCAGCCTGCTGGGTCTGTCCCTGGTGCCCAGCGTGGCGTATCGCTTCAACGAGCAATGGTCGGTGGGCGTTGGCGTCAAGGCCATGTACGGCATGTTGCAGGCGCAAACCGCCATCGACCGCTCTCCCTTCGGTTTCACCGATCGCGCTGACGGTCAGTACAAGTACAAGGATGGTGCCTGGGGTTATGGCGCCAACGTCGGGGTGATCTATGCCCCGCAATCCGGCACCCGCATTGGCCTGGCCTACACCAGCAAAGTCGACCTGGACTTCGAAGACCCGCTGGATGTGAAAGGCGACGGCCGTTTGCTGGAACGCATCAACGACACCAACACCAAACTCGACACCACCGTGCCGCAGACCGTGACCCTCAGCCTGTTCCAGCAACTGGACCGGCAATGGGCCTTGCTGGCCTCGGCCAACTGGCAGGACTGGTCGGAATTCGGTGAGATCGGCGTACAGGTCGACACCACGGCGTTTGGCGCGCAGTCGAAATCGGTCGATGCCGGTTTCAAGGACACCTGGCACCTGTCCCTTGGCGCGCAGTACCAGGCCACCGAGCAATGGCTGTGGAATGTCGGCGTGGCCTACGACAGCAGCGCTGTCTCCGATAGCAAACGCAGCGTGATCGTACCTATGGGCGAGTCCTGGCGCATCGCCACAGGCGCCACCTATGCTCTGAACCAAGACACCGACATCAACGTCAGTTGGGCCATGGTCTGGCTCGGCGACATGCCGGTGGACCAGACCAAGTCGATCTCGGGCAACCGAGTCTCCGGTCAGTTCGACGATGCCTGGATTCAAGCCCTGACCGGCAACATGACGTGGCGTTTCTGAAGTTCCGCTATCGAAAAATGATGACTCAATCCATGAATCGCATTTTGAGCCCTAAATTCCTCTGTAGAGGCAGACATGAATGTCTGCAATGGGCCCAGAGTGTGTAAAAAAGCTTCGCCAAAATTGAAGTGTACGCGTCTACGTTAAATCTGAAATTTATCTGCACGTCAGCAGATGTGGATTTCGTGTAGAGGCGCGATTTCCAGTCCTGTTTTGAGTACCTGACGCGCTCACAAACGTTTTTACACAGTCTCGGCCAGAAGCGGACGCTCAGCCCACTCTTTTTCGGCAATACGTCACCGCCTGGCAGGCATTCCTAAAAAGGATTTACACTCGTTTTGCCTCGATTCAGACCGCTGTCTACATAC
>NZ_RXHX01000040.1:0-56498 GCF_005930655.1 Pseudomonas sp. FSL W5-0299 | reverse complement strand
GTAGTGTGGGGTTTCCCCATGTGAGAGTAGGTCATCGTCAAGATTAAATTCCGAAACCCCTATCTGCGTATGCAGGTAGGGGTTTTGTTTGTTCTCGAAAAAAGTATCCTGAGACTGGGTACGAAGTACCGTATGCACAATCCTGGTGGTGCTGTCTTGAGTAGAGCGAAACCAGACGCCCATCCGCTTGCTGTAGCTGCTCCAGCATATTGGGGAGATTGTTCCCATTTCTCGTTGCAGTCAGCTCAGTGTCCGGATCTGGCCGATATCTACCTGTCGCCAAGGGCTGTAATCGACCCAAAATAGCCTTTCGCGAAAGCCAGCCAATGAGGCATAGATGCCGGTCAGCGTTGATAGAATTGGCCGAGAGCGACCCTGAACCGATTCCTTTTAGACCCTGAACCGACAATCTATCGGGTATATCCTTTGGACTCTGACTCTGACTCTGACTCCGGCGCGGGGGGGGGGGGCAACTCGGCCGGGCCGCACTAGCAGTCGCGGACGACAAGAGGCTCCGGACTATCGTCATATGTCGGAAGCGGGCAATGAAATGAACCTGCCAATGGCCTCTTCCGTACCCTGCGGCGCAACCACAAAGTCAGCCAGATCAACCTCCCACCACGTTCCTTTCAACTCTTTAGTCAGCGTCGAAATCGAAAACGCATCCCCCTTGGGATATTCGGCCTCCTCCCACTGCTGCTTGATATTCAGAACCGAACTTTCATTCAACCAATAGGCATAGATGCGAATGACTGCTGTCGCATCAGGTAGGTTCAGCGGATCAGGCTGCCCCTTACCTTGACGATTCCGTTTGAGAACTGATGGGTCCGTATGCAACTGAAATTGGATAACGGCCTGCTGTTCTTCATCAGTTCGCGCATACACGAATTGAGCATTGAGCAGAGGCAAGTAATCCCACGCCCACTTGCTGGAAGGTTTGGTGGCAGACCGGCATGGACGGTCAAAATTGATTGGGTCCCAGAACCAGAAGCCGGCTCCGAATTTGGCAGCCATTTCATCCAGAGCAGGTAAGAGCCGCTTGTAGAACCCTGCGAGTAAGCGATGAGAGTTCTGTACCTGATTTACGAGAGAAGCGGCTTGTTCGCGAGTCATGTCCACTGTACTAGCTCTTCCTTTTCTAATGTTTGCGCAATCGGCAGCAGGGCGGCCCAATCTTGGGTGCTGGCGCTTCGCGTTGGTATTTTTGCAAGGGTCGTCCAGTCTTGAACAAGCTCAAGCTGTTTGCGGAAACCGTCGGGTGTTTTACACAGCGGTAGCAGGTCGCTGAAAGGCATGGTATCGCTCACCATGCCGAACAATCGAAACGCTTCGAACCAGTCTTGGAAGACGCGCTCATCCCGACTGTCCGCCAGATCTCGGATGAGCCCAAGCCTTCTCAGAAGTTCTGGCCAATCCAGACAAATCACACGGAGGGCTATCGACGAAAATTCTCTTTCGAGCTTATCTGCCGAGCTCCGCCATTTGGGATGATTGCGGCCTAAGGCAAGTAAAATGATTTGTTTTGGCTCATCGTTTTGTCTGTGAAGGGCTTGGACCTCCGCTCGCCATTGCCTAGAGGTTTGCATACCACCAAATGGCGGCTTCACTTCGATCAGCAGGCGATGATGGGGATACTCGATCAGTACATCTGGTTCGACATATCTGCGACCTTCACTTTCACTCAACCTTGGCCAGAACTGGATATCGCTCAACTGTCCAAGATCGACCGCGCATTCGTTGCCGAGCAGGACGCGTAGAAACGCATCATGGACACAGCTAGACAAATAGGGCATGCGCCCGAACAACACGCTCGTCAGTAGATCTTCACGTTTGCGAAACAAGGTGCGCCAACTTAGCTGGTGTCCATCAATCTCAACGCGACCTGCCTTCCCGTGCAGGATTGCCGTTAGCATTGGCCGCCCTCGATCTGAGGGGCAATTACATTAGTCGCCAAAACGCGCATAGACATATAGGCTCCCCACTCCAAAAAATAGATTCGCATCAAGCTTCTATCCAAGCCCTCATGATGTCACCAACGTACTTATCTCACTGAAGAGCCACGCAAACGGATCTCAAACACTAATGCACCGTCCTTTCGAAGAGATACTTGCGCGTCGACTGGAATGGCATCGTACATGTGCATGCAGGAAAGCGGCTTGCAGGGACCCAGACGGCGATTATTAGAACTGCCGATCAAGGCTAGATGAATCGACTCGGTTTTCATCGACGCCGCGATCGGCCGGTTTGGGGTGATGCAGGGCGTTTGCTAACGTCTTCTTTTGGCCCAGAGTGTGTAAAAACGCCTCCGCGAATGGTATCGCAAATCCTGACGATGTTCGTGCGCATGCTGGAAGAACGAGACGTGGTGGTCCAGGAGCAGTAGTTCGCCGCCCCATTTCAAATGGCACCTTTCACTGGCAGAGCGGGCCCAATCGACGAGGTTGTCTGCGTGGGGCGGTATCCACTGTGTGACCAGCCCCAACCGGTGGCTTAGCCAGGGTCCTACGCGACAGACGCGGCGGATTGTGCCGCCGCCTGCTCGTTAACCCGCGAAACCACTGTTCCCGCGACCTCATCAAGTGGTTGATAGGCAGCGGCCGCACGCTGCAGCGTCTCGCCAATCTGAGCGCGAAGTTCGGCCGGCTGTTCGACCACCATGGCGTCGCCCTGGGACAGAATCCACCAGTGCAGTTGCCAGGTGTTGCTCAGCGTCGAGCGCACCCGATAGCCATCTTCGAGTTGTTCCAGGGTCATGTCCGGGCTCAGCGGTGTCTCGCGGATCAAGCGTGCCTGGCGCTCACTCACCCATGCCTGAAACTGAATTTTCTCCGGCGTTCCGAACTGCAACGCGTCGCTGGCCAGGTAGGCGTGCAAGTCGAATCCCTGCACGCCCTCGGCAGGTCTGTCGAGCTGCTCGACCGTGCGGAAACGGTGCACTGCAAACTGGCGTATATCGGTGTACGGATGCGCCGTGGCAATCAAATAGGTCACCAGCCCGCGCTGCACGATTGCCAGGGGATTGAGCGTCATCTCGCTCAACTTGTCGGTGTGTGCGGAGTAATACTGGCACTGCACCTGACTTTCATTGATCAATGCCTTCTGCAATGACTCCAGCCGGTGCGGATCGATGTCCGGTGCCTGGAGATTCAGGTCCGGTCGCACGGCGGCAACCTTTTCCAGCCAGCGAGCTGCCGGGTTATCGTCTTCCAGGCCTTTGAGCTTGCGCCGGGCATGCACGAAGCGCGGTTCCAGCACGCTCAACATGCTGGCGGGCAATAACGGGCGAATGGCATCTTCAACCAGCGCCAGGCTCAAGGCTTCGGTCAAGGTAATGCCTTGCAACTCGACATTCACCCCCGGCGTCCAGTGCCAGGCCTGCGGTGAACCGTCTTCGCTGCACTGCAATGGAAACACCAGGGACAAATCAACCAGGTCGCGTTCGACCGTACGCCGGCTGGTCTGGTAGCCACACGTGTCAAGCCGCGCCAGCAGTTCCGTCACGGTGATGCCTGAATCGCGTTTGGGCAGGAGCTTGAGCAGTTCCCATTGACGACTGACCGTGGAATGAGATTTGGCTGACGGCACGGTATTTTCCTTGTGCGGGGGGGGAGGGTGAAAAAGCAACCGGGGGAGGAGTTTACGGGAGTACATTGTGTCGCGGAATGGCGATAAGCTATCACTTTTTTAAGATCGGGATCCACAGGCGAATAGGCAAAGGGCTTGTTTCGAAGTGTGCCCATGGCACTGAAAAATCCTGGTTAGAACGGAGCTTCACTTTTGGTAAAACACTTCAGGTTCTTGACCCTGCCGCACAGTGCCAGCACAGTGGCGAACGTGTTCGTTCACGGGTATTCCGCCGGGCACGATCTGAAGGATCGCCGATTGTTGTCCAGGCAGATTCCCTCCACGCTGCACAATGGCATCAACATTCTTGGCTTCTGGCGCTCGGGCCATTACTTGCAGGTGCCCAACACCACCAAGCAGCTCGTTGTCGCCGCCGGCCGCCTGTATCCCTATGCAACGGCCGCTGCATTTGTAGCGGACCGCGTGGCGCATTTTGCCCTCAGTCGTCGCCGGGCAACGGAAATGGGTGATGTCCTGCTCAGTGAGTTGCACGATTACTTGAAGGCGAATCATCCCGAGGTGGCCGAAATCAATCTGATCGGCCACTCATTGGGCGGCCGAGTGCTGGTCAGTGCCTTGAGGAAACTGGTTCGCCAACCCGACGGCTATAGCCTCACCATCGGCGATGTACTGCTGATGGCCGCTGCTGTCGAAGTGAAGGCTGACGAAGTGCCAGGACTCAAGGCCTGTATCAAAGGACGGTTGATCAATGCCTACTCCAGGTCCGACAGGATGCTGCTGATGAACGCAGACGAAACTTGCCTGGGGCGCCACGAAGTGACGAATTTCGAGAATGTTTCGATGACCGGTTTCGGCCATCAAGACTACTGGCCGAACCTGCACAAGGTTTTGACGGTCACTGTCTTTGCCGGTTTCCAGGGGCAGCATTATCCGGTTCTTCTGAACAAGGAAGGCGATCTGCAGGATGATCACGTGCGTACGGATTATCTGCTCTACGACCTGTTTGAACACCTTGAACCGTCGCACCCAACGTTATTGGAGGAAGCGATCAAGCACCTCAAGAACAGCAGCTGGACGTCCCTTGACGACAACCAGGACTCAAACGAAAAGCACTACGCCTTCACCCGGGAATTTCAACTGTTGGGCGGCCATTGCCTGGCCAACATGACGCGACGCCGAGGTTTGCCTTACGCCGAAGTGCTTGAAATGCTGGCATCGCATTTTGAATTGGATGAAGACGAGTTGCATAAGTGCACGACCATCCTGGAGCTTGAGGGCGCATTGGTCCGCAGGTTCTTCCATAACGCGTTTCCAGAAGGGCATGAACTCAGCAAATCAACTGAAACGGACCTGAAAACCCTGTCGGCAGAGCACTATTTCAGGCACGTCGATGCTTTGGCGGGACGGTTAACGTTGAGTGCCTGCTTCAAGTCATCAGCCTCGATGGGTGCGCAGGCATCTGGCTCAGTCAGTTCGCAGATTACAATGGCAACCGTTGGCAGCTTCGTGTCGCCTAACCTGCTGGCGATGGTGCCAAAACTGTTGGCGGCGACGACGGTCGGACGAGTGATTACCAACGTCAAGACAGCATTGAAGCCCGGTTACTCGGCATTGATTCCGGCAGTCGCAATCATTTTTTATGCGCGGGTGAAGCTGGGCAATGACGGGTTGCATTGAGGAAAGGGTAGCCGCCAGCGTGCTGCTCCTGGCGGCGTTAAAGCCCTGGTTAAGCGGTCAACGCTCGCATTGAAGGCTCTGTGCTGCCTGGCAGCCCCAGCGCGTTCAGTTTTTCGCGTACTTGAATCAGCTTTTCCTGGTTGCTGCGAATGAATTTCGAGCGCTCATCAACGGCTGCGACGATCTTCTCAAACTCTTTGAGCTGCGGTGCAAAGAAGTCCAGCAGCTTTTCGTCATCGCCAATAAGGTCGTAGATGTCCTTGAACGAACTCTTGATGATCGTGGTGATGGATTCTTTGGCAGTCTTCAATTCCTGCTCGAGTTCGTGAGCCTTGTAGGCACCCAGAAGGTCCGAGGTCAGGGTGAAGGCAGCGCCTGCAGGGCCAGCCCACTTGGAAATGGCGCCAGCAATTTTGGTTGCCTGCCACGGTTTGAACTTGAAAACCACTCCGGTCACGGCCCCCAGTGCATCTCTCGCAGCAAACACTGCACTCTTGATGATGTCCGGGCTCAGGTTGGCAATACCTTTAGCGGCGCCACCCATGGACTTGAGTGCGCCCTCGCTCATGGCATTGAGGAAGCTTTCGCTTGAGTTGAGCTGACGGCCGATGTCCTGGGAAATGCGGTTGGTGACCTTGGAGGATTGATCGAACGAGCGGTCGATGGCGGCCTTGATTTTAAGGTTGAGTTTGTAGCCGACACCTTCTTCGGTGTAGCCGATTTCATCCTCGAGAAAGTCACGAATATTTTCCAGCGACAGCGGGCGAAGCTTGCCAAGCAAGTCTTTTTCAAGATTGTTCAGCTCATCGAAAAGCTCCCCGGCAAGGCGTTTCACCTCGCGACGGCCCTTGGAAATATCCTGGTTGATCCGCACGGACTCCTCGGCGTTCTGCTGCGCAAAGGCATCCAGTCTGCCCAATTGCTCTTCGGCCCGTGCCACATGCTGGCCGACGACATCGCGCACAACGTCCATGCCCGTCTTGGCCATCAGTGCCGCAGGTACGTTGTCTTGCAGGATGCGGCTGGTCATGGCCTTCAGGTCGTTGATCCGCGAGCGGCTTTCGTAGTGCTCGGGCTTGCCGAACCAGAACTCCAGACCCCGACCACCGGGGTTGGAGGCCAGGCAGACGATGTTCAGGCGTGCCTGTTCTTCCGAGGTCAAGTTGGCTACTCGCTGCAACTTGGCTTTCAGGTTGTCCTTTTTGATGGTGGCCTGATCATCGAACAGCACCTGTTCGGTCAGGTCGGTCACTTCGTCCATTTTATTGATGACGAAGACCGTCGAAGACAGCTTGTTCAAGTCGCGCAGCACCCACTTGGCGATAGCGCTGTGGCTTTCCTTGAGCGGGTTGGTGGCATCCACGACGTACAGGATCAGATGCGCTTCGGAGATGTAGCGTTTGGTCAGGTCTTCATAAACCACCTGTTCGCCATCGACGGTCTTTTCCTTGTCACCGAAAAGGCCGGGGGTATCGACGATTTCACACTTGCCCGGCAGCCCCTCTGGCGTGTAGATCGCCAGGCGATCGGAGGATTCGTCCATGTCGATCTTCATATCGGCCATGACTTTACCCAGCCATGCGGCGATCACGCTGGTCTTGCCGTCGGAGAAGGCGCCTAGCAGTGCAATGCGCAAAACGTCGGATTCGATTGCCTTGACGGCTGAATCGATCTTTTCCATTTCGGCACTGACGTCACTGCCTAGCTCGCCCAACTCTTTCAGGATGACTCGAAGCTGATCCAGGCCTTTGATCGCTGTTTGCTTATCAACATTAAATTGCGTGAATTGTTCCATGGGGCATTTTCTCCAGTTGATCTTTGGTGCGCTGCATCAATGCCATCTGCTGCTTGATGATGTGCAGCGGGCGAATCAGGGATGCATGGATGTCGTTGACTTGTCCGAGGACTTTTGCCTCGATTTGACTGCGAACAGGTGTGAGCAAAGCCTTCAGCTCATCACGCAGGGAGTCGGCGGCATTGGCGCGTGCTTCGGCGATCTTGTCCTGGACTTGAGCCTGGGCTTTGCGAATGCGTTTTTCCTTGCTGAGGAGGAAGTTCATGAGGTTGATCAAGAGCCCCACCGCAGCGCCGACAGCTGCGCCAATAAGGTTGCCGACGACAGGGAATGCGGTGCCGATCCCGGCGCCCGCGAGGGCATAGGACCCTACGTTGAACAGCATCCAGCCGTAATCTTTGAAATCCAGTCCAAGGCCCAGCTCCGGTGTCTTGTAGCTCGCGTTAAGGTCCGCGCCTGCGTAAGCGATTGCCTGCTCGAACTCAACCCTCGAAACGTCCTCCAGCAGCCGCTGCATGGCCTGCACCAGATCGTTTTGCAACTCCGCCAGATACTTTTCGAACTGAGTCTGCAATTCTTCTTTCAGCTGTTCCTGGCGCTCGCGAAAGGCGCGCTGGATCTTGCTGGCGACCAATTCGTTTTCGCCGAAGTGTTCCTCGACGATGTCGTCGGCAGTCGCACTCATGTCAGTGAAGAGTCGGTCCCACAGGATTTTTCGGCCCTTCGTGACGGACTGTTCGAACTTGGCCAAGCCGTCTTTGACGGCAATGCGGCATTTGTCGAACTCTGGTTCTGTCCTGGCCACGAACGTTTCATGGCTGGTGTGGAGTTCTTGCAGGATGGCGAGGTTTTCCACCAGCAACTCATGAACTTTGGTCTTGTTGCTCTCGATCATGTCTTCTTTGAAGGTGCCCAGTTTTCCGTGAAGCACCTGGGCGACTGACTTGATCTGGCTGAACTCGTACATGGCCTTCGGCGAGGCGAAATACTTGCGGTAATTCCGTTGCTGAATGACCAGGTCGCGATCCCGGGAAGGGTGGATGGTCGTACGTTCCGTCCCTGGTGCAGCGGCCAGCGCCGAGAAAGCCAGCAACCCCTGCACGCAGTGGCCAGACTGCATGGCCTTGGCGCCCAGCACAGACTCGAGCACGCCCACGGTCTGCTGCAATGCACCGCTTTCGAGGGCTTGCCGGTCCTCCTCGAACTCGTAGGCATCGGCGTTGCCGCGCACGTTCACCAAGGGACACACTTGGGTGCCGAGACGCAAATAGGAGCGGATTTTCTCTGCGGTGGCTTTTTCAGGCTTCTTGTTGGTGCCGTTGACGTAGAACACCAGGTGCGCCTTGGCCACCGCTTCACGGACCATGTGCGAATACTTGCCCTCGTCACCTTCAATGCCGGGTACATCGATCAACTGGAAGCGTTTGCCCTTGTAGTTGAGCGTGTAGAACGTATTGCCTTTGGTGAAATCCGCTTCGCCGGTGCCGATGATCCGCCCGTCGATACGCAAGGCCAGGGCTTTTTTTCGGTCAAGTGCCAGAGCGCCGGAAAATACATCGGCCAGTCGCTGATTCAGCACGTCATCCATGGCGGCCGATTGGGTCTTGATGTGAGCAAAGGGGTTAGCGACCGGCGCGTCTTCAGGCACCGCGGTCGCTTGATCGAACAGTTCGTCGAGCTCAAAGTTGCTCATCTCAGACTCCTGCCAGTTTCAACAGCAGCGCCGATGCGGCTGCCCCCAGCACCATTCCGCCACAGGCAAAAGCAATCAGTTTTGTCCTGATTTTGGCGTTGGATTGGTCTTGGGCCAGTTGTAGGCGTTGCGCGGCTTCTTCCTGTTCCGCCTTCAAACGTTGCGCAGCTATGTCCTGCTCGGCTTTTAGCCGTTGTGCGGCGACTTCCTGTTCGGCCTTCAATCGGGCATTGGCCTCTTGCTCTGCCAGTGCCGTTCGGGCCTGCGCTTCGGCTTCAGCGATGCGGTTTCTGGCAGCTGTCTCTTCCTGCAGAATCTCGCAAAGACGGCGCGTGCCCTGGCGGATGTCAGAGATTTGCGCGGCATGTTCCTCGTAAACCGCATTCAGGCCTTCACGCAATCGTTCGATATGCTCGGCCAGCGCTTTTTCGTACTTCACCAGGTCGTGAGCATTTTGTTCCAGCAATGCTTGCCGGGACTCTTCCTTGAACAGAATGCGCAACGACTCGATGATCGTGCTCTTGCCCGCGTTGGTTTCGCCGAAAAACGCCATGGTGAACATGTCCCACTCGGCATGCGTCTTCAGCTGATCAAGTTCGCCATCGAACTGAGCCTGGATGGCGCGAAGCTTCTCGGTCATGTTGCCGACTTCGCGCTTGCCGTCTTTGTGCTCGACATTCAAATCCAGAATGTCGGCCATGGCGCCGGCGATACTGTCGGAAACGTCGGAATACAGGCGGTTAAGGTCTTGGGGCGCGTTCATTACTGTTCCTTGTGTGATGGAGTCAGCCTGGTGGGGCTGAGTGTCAGGCGTACCCGCGACATTTTGTGTCGTGCCCGATGTTCCGATGGGGGGATAAATCGCAGCCGACAGGCGCCGTCAGTTCAGCGAAGCTGCATTGAAATTGCCCAATGTCTGTAGAAAGTGTTGGTCGAGAGGTCGGTCCGGGGAGAACCGTGAAGCGGGTTACAAGAGGCATACGCAACGTCCTTGTTGGTGTGGGGCTTCATGCCAGTGGAGCATGGTCCATTGCCGTCTATCGGCATCGCCGGGAAAAGCTTGAGTGGGGTGGGTGCATCAACGCCACTTTTGCTCGGCGCGACTCAATTTGTCGCGGCCCCTGATCATGATCAAACCTTCCAACAACTGAGGGTGTGACCATGTTGAAAAATTTTCTGGCCGCTGTAGGCGTCGTAGTCATCGCCAAGAAAGGGTATGAGATTTACCGGCATTACAAGTCGATGGAAGCGGAGGTTGAAATCTTGCGCAGGACGCAGGGGGAGGGGTAGTGTCCGCCGGCAATCTTATTCTCGTGTTCAGCAAGGAAGTCAGCATGACGCAAGTGGCAGCTCAAAAAATCTCATCTTTGTGGCCAATGATGGGGGCATTGGGAACGCTTCAAACACCGTCGCGACGTTCTGAATTCGGTGTAGACAGTGTGACGCCCGAGCGGGTCAAGGTAGCGGTGGGCAAGACGACGCTTGCGATCCCGAAAGCCGCCTTCGAAGCCGTGCTGGAATATCTGCACGTCAACGACCACCACGCCGGTAATCCGTGTGTGATCGAATCCGATAATGACCATAAAAAAGCCGGGCCGCTTTGCAAGGTCGCCCGAGAACTTTCCAGTGGAACCTACGGTCCGCGAAATATCACCTACGTGCTTCCGATTCTTGAGCAATTGGGAGTTGTGGGGATCCGCTCGAAACAGCCCACTGCGGTCTGGTTGACGACGCGGTCCGTGGCCGTAGCGGCGGTTGTCGAACCGAATCAACGGGTTGTTGAAGAGTTGAAGGCAGGATGTCTCAGCCCGGTTCAACAGGCGTTTGCCGATCATTTGGCAACACTATGGTCAGGCGGTCCGGGTTCATTCGAGCATCGTTATTCAATCACCAGGCATCACTCATGGACGCCATGGAAGGAGCTGACCCGGCCCCAAAACAAGGAGTGGTGGTGCCTAACCCTGGCCGAGGCCGCCAAGCATTATTCCTGGCCGGAAAAGAAAGCACCTGATGACTTTTCCAGCATTGCGGCGCGGCTTCGCACGGCACTTGCTGCGAACGATTGCTTTGCCGCGCGAGAGGCCTGCCTGCAGATATTCAAATGGGGAGGTGTCGCCAATAAGCCGGGCGACGCCTCTTTGCTGTGGGTCGAGACCCGGTTCGCCGACCAGACCCTGTGCCATTCGATCTTGCAGGCGGTGAAATTGCTTCGACCCGCAAGCAACGAATCGCTCACGGCTTTCGATGGCACTAACCTGCTGATGAACTCCGCAATGACCAAGATTTACGCCGCTGCCGCCCCGGACGGCATCATCATCTATGATGGACGGGTAGGGGCTGCGCTGGGGTTGTTGGTGCGTAAATGGCTCGAAGGCATCGGGGGGAGCGTTGTACCGCCAGACCTGGCGTTTCGCTGGGGGCCCAATCAAAAAACGCCCAACAATAACGTCGAAACACGCGACCCTTCGCAAGAAGGTTTCGAATTTATCAATCTTTACAGAAGCAGCATCAAGGGGCCCAATCCTGCCGAAATCTGGGCCGGACTTGTGCGGGTGACCAGTCGCATCCTCCACGCGGTGATCCGGGTGCTCGCCGCGCAGGGGCGTGAAGTGAGACTGCTGGATCTGGAGCGGGCATTGTTCATGGTGGGCTTCGACGTGCGTTATCCGTTGGTGACGGCTTCCCGGTAGCTCACTGAATTGAGCAGTACTGAGGCCACGCTGACAACATGCAAGAGGTCGTGATGGAATTCCAGGTTGATCAGTTGCGTAGCGCACGCCACGTCGTGGTGTTTAGCGGCGCAGGCATTTCTGCAGAAAGTGGCATCCCGACATTTCGCGATGCCTTGACCGGCCTGTGGGAGAACTTCGACCCCGCTGCACTGGCCACAGCCCAAGCGTTCCGCAATGACCCCGCCCTCGTATGGGGTTGGTACGAGTGGCGACGTGCCAAGGTCCTTGGCGCACAACCGAACGCAGCGCACCGGGCCATCGCCGCATTGGCGTTGCGGGTGCCCAGGCTCACCGTGGTTACCCAGAACGTCGATGACTTGCTTGAGCGTGCGGGATGCCACGATGTCTTGCACCTGCACGGAAGTTTGAGTTCACCGCGCTGCTTTGCCTGTGCGCGGCCGTACGCATTAAGTGCGGATCAACTCGATGAGCCGCAAGACGGGCGTTGCATCGAGCCGCCGCGCTGCCGGCATTGCAACGGCAAAGTGCGACCTGGTGTCGTCTGGTTTGGCGAATCGTTGCCCAATGACGTGTGGCGCAAGGCAGTTTCGGCAGCGCAGGACTGTGATGTTTTACTTTCGATCGGTACGTCCGGCCTGGTCCAGCCTGCGGCCGAGATCCCGCGAATCGCCTTGCAGCATGGCGCGCAGGTGCTGCACATTAATGTGCAGCCTGAACCTGTAGAAGGGCGGCGCGAGTTCAGCCTGACGGGCAGGGCGGCAGACGTTCTGCCGCGGCTGGTGGCGAAGGCTTTCGTGGCATAGGTTCAATCGGCTGCACCCCGCTCAATGAACGAAACCGATGGGGCGTTGCAGCCCCTTGGACTTCAGTCGACATTCCGCCAACAGGGCCGCCGCCAACTCATCCGCGCTCGCGAACGGATTGAAGCGTGCGCGTCGCGCCACGGCGGCAAAATCACCCGGCGTCAACTGCCCTTCACCGCGCAGTTGCTGCCATGCGATGTGCTTCGGGTCTTTAAGGCCCAATTCGTTCAGGTGTGCAGCAAACAATGCCTGTGCCTGTGCCGGCGTCAGATAGCCAAAATGCACCTTCAGGTCGAAGCGTCGCAGCGAGGCCTCGTCCAGGTCGTTCATCAGGTTGGTGGAGGCGATGAAGAGTCCACGGTAGCTTTCCATCTGTGTGAGCATCTCGTTGACCGTTGTGATCTCCCAGCTCTGCCGCGCATTGCGACGGTCCTGCAGAAAACTGTCGACCTCATCGAGCAGTAACACGGCCTCTTCCTGTTGGGCACGCTCAAAGGCGCTTGCCAGGTTTTGTTCGGTCATACCCACGTAGGGGGACACCAGGTCGGACACGCGCTTGACCACCAACGGTTTACCCAACTCTCGCGCCAGCCAGCGGCCGAAGGCAGTCTTGCCGGTTCCGGGGGGGCCATAGAAGCACAGCCGTGCATGGGGATGAGCACGCAGGCCATCGACCAGGCCGGCAAGCGGCAAGTCGGCGTTGATCCACCGTGGTGAATAGAAAGCGGGCAAGTCATGGCTGCCGGTGTTGTTCAGCTTGGTAAAACCCTGGGCTTTCAAGGTGCCATCGATAATGCAGCGGATGGTGTTGTCCAGGGTTTTGCCTGCGCGTTGGGAGACGCTATGGCCCACTCGCACGGCGCGCTCCAGCACCGCCGGTGTGACCTGCTCATTGGCTGAGAGGTGTTCAACCAACTCGTCGCTCAGCTTGCCGGCGACACACTCGCGCAACATCTGTTTGCGCTGTGCCAGCGGCGGGTTAGTGACTTCAATCACCAGGTCGAAGCGGCGGATATGCGCGGGATCGATGGTCTCGATGCTGTTGCTCAGCCAGAAACACGGCAACACGTTTTCTTCGAGCATGCGGTTGATCCAGCCCTTCTGTGAGCGCGCATTGACGTTGGCGTGGGCAGCCTGGAAAACGTCTTCGATTTCATCGAGCACCAGCAACGCCCGTTGTGAATGCAGAACGCTATTGGCTGCACGCAAGGAACACAGGCGCTGATTGGCAAACACCGGATCGCCCTCCTGATCGGTACAGGCCACTTCGTACAGCGCGCTTTCCAAGTGGCGGGCCAGCAGTCGTGTGAGTTGCGTCTTGCCAGTGCCTGGCGGCCCGTAAAGCAGAATGTTGACCCCGGCCTTGCCCTGTCGCAAGGCCTTGGAAAGGTAGCGCTGCGCGATATCCATAGGACCTTTTACATGGTTGTAATGTTCACGGGTCAGGCTTCCTGGCGGGCTCAAACGGAACGCGTAGGAAAATATGTCAAGCGGTGTGCCCTGGCTGTAGCGCAGCAATCCGGGCAAGTTCGAGAGGCTGGTATACAGCAGGGAACTGAGTGCCAAGGCGACCCGGTGACCGGTGCCAATCGCCAGCAAACCCGCCCGTATCAACGCGCTTTCAGGCCCAACGCCGGCCTCTACCTGTGCTGGTGTCAGGCCAAGCAATACCGACAACACTTTCATCGCGCGTTTCAAACCCAGCGTACCCAACTGATCGGTGGCCTCGCTCAGCACGGGATCGGAATGCATCAGCACACAGAAACCCAGTATGCGCAACTCAGCCTCGTTCAACTTGAGCAGTGTCCCCAGCTCTGCGAGATTGTTCCCCAGGCTGTCGGGGTACGAGACCTGCGGATGATCAGCCTGAAGCTTACGCGCACCCTGACGCAATCCCTTCAGCGCATCGGCCGCACTGTAATCATCAGCCTCGACCCACTTCCCAAGGCCCATCCCGAGCGCAAGGTCATCATCATTGAAGCCGTGCCGACCGAGAAGATTTCGGTGTCCGCCAAGCTCCAGCAGCAGTTGGAAACACCACTTCAGCGAGAGTGGACAGGTGTCGTCGATACGCTGGTTGTCGGGGGCGAATGGAATGAGGGCGGTACGCATTGGAAGTGTCCTGACGCTTGAGAGAGAACAGGATAGGGACGGGGATGGTCAGAATGCGTCGTGAGCTGGAACGCCAGTGGAGCGTCTTCGTTTTCAGCAATCGAATGAGTCGACATTGACCAAAGCCCGGCTGGTTCAGACGGGCCATGGTGATCATTTACGGTTAGCTGACTGACGCCGAATCATTCATATAGCCAGGGTTTCAGTTCATCCAGGTTTTGCACCACGATCTGTTGCGCGGCTGCTTTAGGGTCATGCTTCTTCGGGTCGATCTGAAAACGTTGCAGCACGTATTTGACTAGCGCTCGGCGCGTGGGAATGACCAGTACGCCAGCCTCCATCCCGAAGTCCACTTCGATGATCGCCTTCTGTGCCGGTGTAAGCCGTGAGTCGGGTTCGATGATCACCGCCACTTCGGTGTTCCAGTCCAGGTCCGCGTCGATGAGGTTTTCGGTCTTGCGCTCATACTCCGGTTGGCCGCGCAGGCGACTCAACACAAAATCACGGTACTCGCGATTTTTCTCGCAATACGCCCGAACATGCCAACGCATGCCGGTGTAAATCAGGGTGTGAGGTGCGATCAGTCGGGTTTCTGGCTCCGGGTTGGCGAGGGAGACGTACTCGACTTCAATCACCTCGCTGTCGCGACAGGCCTTGAGCAGTGGCCGCAACACTTCAGGTCGAATCGTGCGGTCCGGGACCTCCAGCACCATCGTGTGGGCATACGCCAAGGCCAGGCCTTCTATATGCGGTGCGCGGGAATGTGTCTGGTTCAGCAGGTGAAGATAGGCATTGGCACTGTCGTCAATGAAGCGGGGCTTGAACTGTTTGCTGGGTACGTAACCCTTCAGATGCTTGTCATATGTAAGGTTTTTTGGCGCATGTTCCGTGATGTAGGTATTGATGTCCTTCGACGCCTGCTGCCGACTGATCCCGAAGCTCTGAATCAAGTGCCCCGTGGTCAGGCGGCCTTCCCACCAGGCAACGGTTTCGATCAACCGATAGCGAAGTGCCAGGTCCCAGCGAACCTGCTTGATATCCTGCATGCGTTTCATGGCGTCTCCATCTGCGCGAATTGTTTACCTGTATAAGTCTACATTCTAGACCTGTCGTTTAACACTACATATCTTGTCGCTGTCTTCGGCGTTGTCCGAACTCGTCAAGGAAATGAATATGGATA
Organism: Pseudomonas sp. FSL W5-0299; assembly: GCF_005930655.1. NCBI lineage: Bacteria > Pseudomonadati > Pseudomonadota > Gammaproteobacteria > Pseudomonadales > Pseudomonadaceae > Pseudomonas > Pseudomonas sp. FSL W5-0299. The sequence goes on along the minus strand of NZ_RXHX01000040.1, from coordinate 40,960 downwards.
CGTTGGACATGGTGTCGATGGTCGCGCTGTTGCTGCTGGGTTTGATCCTGGTGGTGCTGGTGTTCCAGTCTCTGAGATTGCGCGGCATGTGGCGGATGATGCTTGCCTGTCGCACTTCGGTTCGCTGGGCACAGATCTGGGAAATGGAAAACAAGGAGCTTCGCTCGGCCCTCAGAGCAGAAAAAGCACACGTCGAGCAGCTGAAAAGAAAGCTGGTGCTCTTGCACGAAGTGGATTACCCGAGGAGCTGAAGATGCCGATAAAACCGAAGCCGTTCGCCTTTGAATGTGGCGAATGTGGTTGGAAGAAAGTCGTGGCCCCAAAAAGTGATTGCTTGGGGCCGGCGGACTGGTTTGACCGATGCCCGAAATGTGGCAATGAAAAGCTGAAAATGAAGAGGGCAGGGTGGCTGGAGGGGAAGTGGGCGGAGCTTCGTTGGGTATTTACACAGACTTGACCGCCTAATTGCGTTCAACCTGACCAGCCATTTGCTATGGATTTGACCCGCACGCTCGTGGCCTTGAGCGGCAGAGAACGACCCAGGCTGTGTGAAAACGCGCTAAATACGTTGAAAACTGAGAGTCAGTGGGGTGTCTGTGGAATCAGCGGGCGGACGCGAGAACTACCTAAGTCAGCTACATAGACGTTCGTAATGTCGTTTGGGCCGCGTCAGCGGTCCGAACGGCTACTAATGGGCGAGCAAGCGTGGATTTAGGCCCTGATCGCCTCAAGCAGTCCTGCGATGCCAAAGATGCTCATCATTCGTTTGAGTTTGTAGGCGAGCACATAGAGGCTCATTTCGGTACTTACCCGCGGAAGAATGTTGTTCAGTCGGCCAAACGCCGAGACGCAGGGACTTGCTCATCAAAAGCGTGTAGGGACTTCTGCGGGGAAAAGTGAAACACGGTTACGAACCTCTCCTGCATCGATAAACGATGCAGGAGAGGCAATTCACTCATCAGAAGGCTGAGTCACATATACAGCCCAGTCAGTCATCATGGCTTGCCGCTTCTCAAATAGGTCTCCGCGAAAATAGGCCGCCTCCACTTTGTCTTGCCGCACATGTGCCAAGGCCAGCTCACAGACCTCTCTTGGGTATTGAGTCGATTCCGCTGCCCAATCGCGAAACGTGGAGCGAAAACCGTGCATGGTTAAATCGGTGCGGTTCATGCGGCGAAGCGACATCAGCATCGACATATTGGACAGAGGTTTACCTTCCCTGGCCCCCGGAAACACGTGGGCATTACCACTAAGCCGGATTAAACCATTGAGCAGATCCAAGGCAGCTTTACTCAGAGGCACGCGATGCTCTTTAGCCGCCTTCATCCGATGAGGCGGTATTTTCCAGACTCCCTTTTCTAAATCAATTTCATCCCAGGTTGCTCCGAGAACCTCGTTTGTTCTGCACGCGGTCAAAATGGTCAGCTGCATGGCTTTGTAGCTGAGGTCGTCTTGCTTTCTTATTTCTTTCATGAACGCAGGCATCTCTACCCACGGTAGTGCTGGGTGATGGACTACAGCTTTAACCTTGGAGCGTGGAGGCAGCAGTTTGTCGAGGTGCCCACGCCACCTGGCTGGATTTTCCCCTTCGCGCAGACCTCGCACTTTTGCGGCATCGAGCACCATTTCCATTCGGTTGCGAACACGGGACGCGGTTTCTGGTTTGACCTGCCATATCGGGTTGAGCACTTTGAGTACATGTTCAGTGGTCACCTCCTTAGCGTTTAAATTTTCCAGTACGGGGTATGCGTAGGTCGTTAACGTATTTTCCCATTGTTGGGCGTGCTTCGCGTTTTTCCAGCCTGAGCGATGAGCCGCTATGTAGTCCAGGGCAACGGATTTGAAAGTGATGGCTTTGGCTTGTTCGGCGAGCACTGCTTTTGCCACTGCCAAACGTGTGGCCTCGCGCTCAGCGAGAGGGTCTATCTTCTTTTGAAGGAGCTGTCGTTGAGTAACCGCCTCAGAACGTGCATCCTTTAGCTTCACGTCGGGGAATCCACCCAACCCCATCTCCCGGCGTTTTCCGGCCAGCTGAAACCGTAGAACCCAAGATTTCTTCCCGCTGGCCTTTACTACTAAGCGCAGTCCATCGCCGTCCTCGTAAGTACCTGGCTCAGACAAATTTTCGATCTGCTTTGTGTTTAGTTTTCCCACGTGTATTCACTCACCAGAAATTGTTGAGTCCACGTGCCGTTCCCCCATTTGTTCCCCCATTAGCAGTGGGATTTAGCGGAAACTCTTTGGACATTAATGGACGTATACTAGGCCGTAGGCCACGTTTTAACTAGACGGTCTGTATTTTTTCGGACGTTACGGGACAATAGCTTGGCGGTCTATCTCTCCGCCATTACATAAAAAAAGCCCCGTAGCTGAAAAGTTACGGGGCTTTTTTGTTTCCAATGCCTCGGTCAGGGCATTTTAAACCGTGAACGCGCCGATACATTGGTGTGATTACTCAGGATGGCTAGCCGCTATTTTGCGGCTTTCTTGTCCTTCCGATCAGGTCTGGGTGTTACCGCCTTAACCACATCATCAAGCAGCGCTTTGCCCATCGCCGTTAAATAGTGCGCGGCCCAGGCATGACGGTCGGTGTCTCTTACGTAGGCGGCGTCTTCCGTGAACGCCTTGGCCAGGAACAGAAAATCAGAGGCCTGTGCCAATGCATCACTCACAGGCACTCCAGCGCTGACGTGGAACATCGCTTTTCCTGAGCAGTAGATGGGGGTGAAGCCGATGGTTTTTGCTTCTGTTGGTTCGCTCATTGATCACCTCCATAGACGCAAAGGTGAATAGGTGACGAACAGCACCGCGCAGAAGGCAGGTGCGTGAGAGGCTTTATTTCGAACGGATTTAGTTTGTTCATTATCAGTTCCCTTGATTAGAAGAACTGCCACTTCGCTGTCTCAAAAGCGGGGTGGCAGCCGTGCGTGGTGTGAGACCCGGCAATCAAGGTAACCGGTAGGCCCGAAAGCCTCCCACGCACAGCCGCCATAAAACCGATTCGCTGACGAAAAAAAACGCCGCATAGGTTCTGTGGCGCTTTGCGCCTTGATTGTCCCCGGGGTCTCACGCCCGATCGCTGAATGTGCAGCGACGTCTGGAGAGTATCCCGACAAAGATAGGGGCAACAAGGCGGTAGCTTGCTGAAATGCACAGTAACGCGCTTCCTTACGCAACTCTCGGAGTTTGCCTACAACTTCAGCGAGAGTCACCCGGATATTCTGGTACCGACCCCACTCTGACAAAGAAGCGAAGCCCGACCAAGCGAGAAAAAAAGGCGCATCCCGCCCATTAGCTATCATGCAATAAAGAGCGAAATCACCGGATAGCGGGGAAGAGCATGAATAGATGGCGGCGGCTTTGGTTGATTATCAAGCTGATTGCAGCCCTGGCGGCCTGTGTGGCCGTCGCTGTTCAGGCTTTTCTCTACATGCTGGACAGCTCCGACGCCGTGCAAATTCATCCATTGAGCATTTTGGTTGTCGGGCTGATTTTTGGCTTCATTACTTTTGGACTTCTCTCATTGATTGAGAGGGGTGTGTTGCGACTGGTGGCCCCGATTATTTCCAGACCTCAAGCAGAACCTGAAGACGATGCCGGTGCAATGCCGGAACGGCCACTGACCTTTACAACCGAAGACCCCACTCATCAGAGAAACCTGTGACCTTGCGCTGGCAGCTTTCGCAAGAGCCCGTGGACGGATCTCACAGGCGTAATTCCGGGCTGACACAAACGAGAGAATCGTCCTACTTCGCACGCGGATACGTCCGAGATTGATCGAAGGTATATTCGTTTTTCAGCGAAGGCATCCGTAATGACTTCGCGGTCGAGCAGGTGGCTGGACGTTACGCACCATCTTCTGGTTGATCGGTTAATCGATGATTTATTCCCTCAAGGAGGAGGTAGCGATGTACAGCAGCAGTGAAGATGGTTTTCAGAGTAATGATCAGACCGGGGTGTCACGAGGCAAGCCAATGCCTGGGGATCTTCATCTGGATACCGGGCGGTTGGCCAACATTTTCAAAGCGCGAATAAAGAATACCGGGTGCCCGTTCTGTGAGCATGATGAGTGGGAGTTACCACTCCAGGCCGGGGCGACGGGTGTAGGGTTGCCTTGGGCGTGTGGCAAAGAGTATTTCCGCTCCGGCACGCCGGCGGTGATGCTTAATTGCAAGTACTGCGGATTTATTCGCCTGCATTCGCTCAATGTGCTGGCAGATATCGTTGTCGAAGACAGCAGCAAAACCGTAGCGCTGGAGGTCTGCGATGAGTGAACCTTTTGTGCTGGTAAACCTTGATGAGCATTACCCCGACCGCTTCCCGAGCAACAAAAGAAGTGGCACTGACGAGAATGGACGAAGACCATCAGGTCCTCCAGGAGAAAACCCATTGGAACCGCGAGTATCTAAACTTGAGACGCATATCGAATACGTCCGACGTGACATTGGTGACCTTCGCGTGGAGTTTCGTGAGCACCGTCAAGAGGCTAGAACGGATTTTCGGGAGCACCGCAAAGACGCTCGAACGGATTTTCGTTTACTGTTCGGCGCGTTGATCACCACGGCGCTGGGCTTGGCAGCCATGATGGGAAAAGGGTTCGGTTGGTTGTAAATGAGCGAGTAAAAAGAAAAACCGGCTAAACGCCGGTTTTTTCGTGCAATTTGCCGACACCCTGATTTTGTCTCCGCTCTGAGGTCGCTATGCCCTCAAAACGAAGGCGGCGTAATCACCCAGATCACCACGGCGTCCACCTCACCAGGATTGCCATACCGATGCGGCTCCTGGCTCGAAAAGCTGAAACTGTCCCCTTCATTCAGCTGGAAATAACGCTCCCCCACCCACAGCTCAAAACTCCCCGAAAGCAAATACCCAGCCTCTTCCCCTTCATGGCTGTAACTCTGCTGACTGTAAGTCCCGGGTGGAAACCGTGAGTGCAGCATTTCCAACTGCCGATTCGGCTGCGGCGTCAGCAGCTGATCCACAATCCCGTCCTCATAATGCACGCTCATCCGAGTGTTCTTGCGCACCACAACGCCGTTGTCTTCAGGCGCGGTATTGCCCTCGCTGGCAAAGAACCATTGGATGGTCACACCCAAACTGCGGGCGATATTGAACAGCGCAGGAATCGACGGATAAGCCAGATTCCGTTCCAGCTGGCTGATATACCCCGCCGTCAGCTCGCTCATCTGCGCCAGTTCCGCCAGGGTCATGCCCCGACGTTTACGCAACCCACGAATCCGTGTGCCGAGAAAATGCGGTTCTGCCGTGGCGCTGTCCTGTGTGGGCGCGCTGCTGGCAGGCGGCATCTTGCTGCTGTTGCTCATGGCGTGCTCCAAACCGGGGTGTGTAAAAGCCCCGGAGTATAAAACAGCCTCAAAGCGCCCAGGCGACTTTCAAACCTTCGTAGATGGCTTCTTCGGCAGTGCGCGGGGCGAGGCAGTCGCCGATGCGACGAAATTCCACCAGACCTTGCAGCTCGGCGCCGAGGGTGTCGACGGGTTGATGGCCCTGGCAGAGCACCAGTGTGTCGATGTTTTCGAAGAGCATCGGTTCGCCGCTGGCGGTGTGTTGCAGGTAGACGGTGTTGTCGTCGCAGCCGTAGAGGCGGGCGTAGGGGGTGATCGGGATGCCGAGTTTGTGCAGTTCGCCGGCCAGTTGATCGCGCACGTACAGCGGCAGGTTTTCCCCACAATGGGTGCCGTTGACGGCGAGTTGCACCTGGTGCCCGGCGCGTACCAGACGTTCGGCGATGCCGGGGCCGATCCAGTCGGCGCGCCAATCGACGACCACCACGGAACGACCGATTTGCACCTCCTCGCGCAGCACTTGCCAGGCGTCTACGACCTGCAACTCGCCGCCTCGCTCGAAGTCCGGCCAATACGGTTCGGCGCCGGTAGCAACGATCACCATGTCCGGCCGTTCGCGTTCGACCAGCGCCCGGTCGACGCGGGTGTTACGCACGACGCGCACCCCGGCCAGTTCCATTTCGCGTTGCAGGTTGGTGCTGGCGCCGCCGAATTCGGCACGCCGGGGCAGCAGTTGCGCCAGCAAGACCTGGCCGCCGAGTTGCGAGCTGGCTTCGTAGAGGGTCACGTCATGGCCGCGCTGGGCGGCCACGGCGGCGGCTTTCATCCCGGCCGGTCCGCCGCCGGCGATCATGATGCGTTTGCGTTGGGCCGCTGGTTGTCGCTGGCCGAAGATCAATTCACGCCCGGTTTCCGGGTGCTGGATGCAGGAAATCGGCAGGCCTTTGTGGAAGTGGCCGATGCAGGCCTGGTTGCAGGCGATGCAGGCGCGCACGTCTTCGACATGGCCAGTGTCGGTTTTGTTGGGCATTTGCGGGTCGCAGATCAGGGCGCGGGTCATGCCACAGACGTCGGCTTGGCCGCGAGCCAGAATCAGCTCGGCTTCTTGCGGCTGGTTGATGCGGCCGGTGACGAACAGTGGAATCGACAACCCGGCCTTGAACGTTCCGGCTTCCTTGGCCAGGTACGCGGCTTCGATCGCCATCGGCGGCACGATGTGCACGGCGCCGCCTAAAGACGCCGAGGTGCCGGCGACGATGTGCACATAGTCCAGAATCGGTTGCAGGGATTGCACGGCGGCCAGGGATTCGTCCTCGGTCAGCCCCTCGGGATCGCGTTCATCGGCGGAAATGCGCAGGCCGACGATGAAGTGTTCATCGGTGTTGGCGCGCACCGCCGCGATCACTTCACGCAGGAAACGCAACCGCTGTTCCAGCTCGCCGTTATAGCCATCGGTGCGATGGTTGACCCTGGGGTTGAGGAATTGCGCCGGCAGGTAGCCATGGCTGGCGACCACTTCCACACCGTCGATTCCGGCCTGGTACAGACGTCGGGCAGCGGCGCCGTAACCGGCGACGATCTCGTCGATCATCGCTTGATCCAGCGCACGCGGCATCACCCGGAAACGCTCGTTGGGCACCGCTGACGGCGAGTAGGCGACGGCCAGCAAGCCATCGCTGGACTCCATGATTTCCCGACCTGGATGGAAGATCTGCGACAGCACCACGGTGCCGTGCGCATGGCAACGTTCAGCGATCGTCCGATAGCCCTCGATGCAAGCGTCGTCAGTGGCCATCAGCACATGGGAGGTGTACCGCGCGCTGTCATGCACCCCGGCCACTTGCAACACGATCAGGCCGACGCCACCTTCGGCCCGAGCGGTGTGGTAAGCGATCAGTTGCTCGTTGACCAGGTTGTCGGTGGGCATCGAGGTGTCGTGACCGCTGGACATGATGCGGTTTTTCAGGCGTTTGCCACGCAGCTGCAAGGGTTCGAACAGGTGTGCAAAAGCGGGGGACGAGGTCGGCATGGGACGGTTACTCCAGGCAGGCTGCAGCCGAAAGGCCGGCTTTTCGGTGTTATTATTTGCCTATAGAAATTTACCTGTAGTAAAAAATCAACTTGTTTTTTTACTGTGCCTCGCAGTAGATTCGTTTGGCGCCCGCACCTGGGGCGAACCTCACAACAATAAAAAAGGGCCACGTCGACGTTGAGTCGAGTGACACCTGCAAGAGGAACCACTGATGAAATCGAATACGCTCAAGCACGGTTTTTATCCCTTGATGCTGTCCTTGGCCGTCAGCCTTGGCAGCGCTCAGGCAGCACCGGACATGGTGGTGGTGGGTTACGGCGGCGCCGGCCAGAAAGCCCAGGATGTGGCGTTCTTCCAGCCGTTCAGCATTGCGGATCGCAGCAAGCTGATTCAAAGCGAATACAACGGTGAGATGGCCCGGATCAAAGTGATGGTCGACACCGGCAACGCCGATTGGGACGTGGTGCAGATAGAAGGCCCCGACCTGATGCGCGGTTGCGATGAAGGAATGTATGAAAAACTCGACTGGAAAACCCTCGGTCGCGTCGAACAATTGATTCCCGACGCCGCGCAGCCGTGCGGTTCGGCAGCGCTGGTGTGGAGCGTGGCGATTGCCTACGACACGCAGAAGCTGGCGCAGGCTCCGACGTCGTGGGCCGACTTCTGGGATGTGCAGAAAACCCCCGGCAAACGCGGGCTGCGCAAGCGTGCTGTGTATAACCTGGAGTTCGCGTTGCTGGCCGACGGCGTGAAAGTCGAAGACGTTTATTCAGTGTTGAACACGCCGCAAGGTGTCGACCGGGCCTTCGCCAAGCTCACCGAGCTCAAACCCTACATCCAGTGGTGGGAAGCCGGCGCGCAACCGGCGCAATGGCTGACGGCCGGGGATGTGGTGATGACCTCGACGTACAGCGGACGTGTGGCCGCAGCCGCGCAAAACGGCAGTCACCTGGGGCTGGTGTGGCCGGGCAGTCTGTATGGCATGGATTACTGGGCGATCATCAAAGGCTCGAAACATGTCGATCAGGCCAAGCGCTTTATCGCGTTCGCCAATCAGCCGGACGCGCAGGTCAAGTATGTCGAGCAGATCCCTTACGGCCCGACCAATACGCAAGCGGCAGCCAGACTCGACGGCAAACTCGCGCAATGGGTACCCACGGCGCCGCAAAACCTGAAAGGCGCGCTGTCGATGGACGTGGCGTTCTGGGTCGATCACGGCGAAGAACTCGAAGAGCGTTTTAATGCCTGGGCCAGCAAATAGCCGCTGGCGGCTGGACGTTTCACCGCGTCCGGCCTTACTGTTTTGCGCAGTCGATCACCCTGGAGAACCGCAACAATGAACGAGATCGCCCTCCCGCTGCGCAGCACGACGGAACAGCATCTGCGCGAGGAACTGGCCGCCTGTTATCGATTGATCGCGCACTTTCGCATGACCGATCTGATCTTTACCCACATCTCGGTGCGACTGCCGGGGCCTGAGCATCACTTCCTGATCAATCCATACGGGCTGATGTTCGATGAGATCACCGCGTCGAATCTGGTGAAGATCGGCCTTGATGGCCGGGCCGTGGAGCCGTCGCCGTATCCCGTGAATCCGGCAGGTTTTGTGATTCACAGCGCCATTCATGGTGCCCGTGACGATGCGCAGTGCGTGCTGCACACCCACACCCGATCCGGCTGCGCGGTCGCGGCGTTGAAGTGCGGGTTGTTGCCGGTGAATCAGATCTCCATGGAGTTCTACGGGCGGGTGGCCTATCACGACTATGAAGGCGTGGCGCTGGACATGAGCGAACAGCAGCGCCTGGTGCAGGACCTTGGCGACAAGCCGGTGCTGATGCTGCGTAATCACGGTTTGCTGACCGTTGGCCAGACTGTGAGCCAAGCCTTCTTGCGCATGTACTACCTGGAAAAAGCCTGTGAAATCCAGCTCGCTGCGCAGGCTGCCGGTGAGTTGGTCTTGCCGCCGAGCGAGGTGTGCGAACACACCGAACGTCAGTTCAATGATCCTGGCCGGCCGTTGGACGAAGGGGAGTTGAGCGACCCGGATGCCATGCAGTTGGCCTGGGCCGCGCTGTTGCGATTGCTTGAGCGGGTGGCGCCGGGTTATCGCGACTGACTGGAGACTTGCCACGCTCTTGCTGTACAGTCGTTCAGCCCGCGGCGTTCACCGCCGCGCCCTAATGATTGATCCACGGAGAGTGTCGCGCATGAGTCAGGAAGCCCGTTTTTCCCGCATGGAGCCGGAGTTGCGCAAGGCCAACCTGATCGAAGCCACGCTGGTTTGCCTCAAGCGCCACGGCTTTCAGGGCGCATCGATCCGCAAGATTTCCGCCGAGGCCGGCGTCTCGGTCGGGTTGATCAGCCATCATTATTCCGGCAAGGACGAATTGGTGGCCGAGGCCTACCGGGCGATTACTGGCAGGGTCATGGGGTTGCTGCGCGAAGCCATGGAACACGCGGCACCCAGCGCCCGGGAACGCTTGTCGGCGTTTTTTCGCGGCTCGTTTTCAGCCGAATTACTCGACCCGCAATTGATTGATGCCTGGCTGGCATTCTGGGGGGCTGTACGCACGGCGGAATCAATCAACCTCGCGCACGAGCATTCCTACGGAGAGTATCGCGGCATCTTGCGTAAAGTCCTGACCGAATTGGCGCAGGAGGAGGGCTGGGAACACTTCGATGCCGACCTGGCCGCCATCAGCCTTAGCGCGTTGCTTGATGGTTTGTGGCTGGAGTCGGGGCTCAACCCAGGCACCTTTACCCCGGAGCAAGGCATTCAGATTTGCGAAGCCTGGGTCGACGGCTTGCAGGCCGGCGGTCGTCAACGGTTTTGCGTTCAGACGACGGGCTGTTGATCGGTCGTTCAGCTGCCGATACTCTCTGGCGCCAAGGCAACAAAACACTCTAATAAGAAACACGCCTTCGGGCATACGCGGGACACCTAGCGATGACTCCTCGGGTACTGATCGTCGATGACGATCCGCTGATTCGCGAACTGCTGCATGCCTACCTGTCCCAGGAAGGTTATGACGTGCATTGCGCCGCCACCGCGGAGCTGGCCGAAACCTTTCTGGCGAGCCAGACGGTGGATCTGGTGATGCTCGATATCCGCTTGCCGGGCAAGGACGGGCTGACCCTGACCCGGGAGCTGCGGGTCCGATCGGAAGTCGGGATCATTCTGATCACCGGGCGCAACGATGAAATCGATCGCATCGTCGGCCTCGAATGCGGCGCCGATGACTACGTGATCAAACCCCTCAACCCACGCGAGCTGGTGTCCCGGGCGAAAAACCTGATACGCCGGGTTCGCCACGCGCAGGCGCCCCAGCCGGTGGCGGCCATTGCAAAACCGGTCAAGCAATTCGCCGACTGGGCGCTGGACACCGATCGCCGACGGCTGATCGACGCCACTGGCAGCGAAACCCTGCTGACCCACGGCGAATACCAGCTGCTCAGCGTGTTCCTGCGCAACAGCGGCCACACGTTGAGCCGCGATCAGTTGATGGACCAGATCCGCAACCGCGAGTGGGTGCCCAATGATCGTTCTATCGACGTGTTGGTCGGACGTTTGCGGCGCAAGTTGCACGACGACCCGGCCGAGCCGCAGTTGATCATTACCATCCACGGTGCCGGTTACCTGTTCACCGCCAGCGTAGCGGCCTGACTCTTATGTGGCGGCTGTTTGCGCTGCTGCTGGGGTTGGTCGCCCACAGCACAATGGCGGCGGAAAAGATTCGCTATTGCGACTATCCGGTCTACCCGCCGATCTCCTGGAGTGACGGCAAGCAGGTGCGCGGCCTGGCCCCGAGCGTGGTGAAAAACCTCTTCGAGAAACTCGGCTATGAAGTCGACATCATCGTGCTCGGCAACTGGAAGCGCTGCCTGCTCGACGCCGCTGAAGGCCGGGTCGATGTGGTGTTGGCCTACAACACCGCACAACGCGAGCAGAGCATGATGTTTTCCACGGTGCCGGTGTTGCGTGAAGAGGTCGCACTGTTCATCAACCGCCAGCGTCCGGTGAAATTCGAGCGTCTGGAGGACCTGGCCCATTACCGTGGCGGGCTGCTGTTCGGTGAAAGTTATGGCGTGGAATTCGACCGCTTGGTCGCACAGCACCAAAACATCGAGTGGGTCTCTGACAGCCGCCAGAACTTCGGAAAACTGATTCGCGGGCGCATCGACTTCATCACCTCGGAGCGACGCACCGGCGAGCTTTACGTCGAGAACCTGCCGGGCGCACAAGACATCGTCGCCTTGCCGACCTCCTTGAGCGTTGACTACCTGCGGATTGCGGTATCACGCCGTTCACCACTGGCCAGCCGCATGCCGGACATCGATGCGCAACTCAAACGCATGGTCGATGCCGGGGAGGTCGAGCGTTTGCTCGACGAAAGCGAAGTCACGTACCGCGACATGATCAACCTGCCGGCGAATTCGAAATGATCGGCGCACGGCCCGGGGGGCTGTTGCGGCGTCTGCTGTTGTTCATTCTGTTGTTCAGCCTGTGCTTCACCGTCCTGGCGAGCACCGTGCAGTTGTACTTCGAATACCGCCGCGAGATGCGCGAGATCGATTCGCGCATGGAGCTGATTCGCGCCGGGTATCTGGCCAGTCTGGAGCGCAGTCTCTGGGACTTGAACCAGGAACAATTGAATGTGCAGTTACGCGGCCTGGTGGATTTTTCCGACGTGGCACGGGTGCATCTGATCAGCCCTGATTTCGATCTGCTGCATGGCAACGCGGAGCCGGTCGGGCCGTTGCGCATTGAGCGTTTTCAATTGGACTATCAACCGCCGTCCGGGCCGTTGCGGCATCTGGGCCAGTTGGAGGTCAGCACCGATCTGGGCGCCGTGCACCAGCGTTTGTATGCCACCGGTTTGACCAGCCTGTTATGGATGAGCGTGTTCCTATGCGGGTTGGCGGTGGCGCTGTCGGGGCTGTTTTACCGCTTGGTCACGCGTCACCTGCAAGTCATGGCCGAATTCGCCCGGCGCGTTGCCGCCGGTGACTGGCACGACCCCTTGCAGCTGGACAAGCGCCGTGGCGCCGACGAGGACGAAATCGACACCGTGGCCCATGCGCTGGACGACATGCGCCGGGCAATCCTCAGTGACATTGACCGCCGGGAAACCGATCGACTGGCCCTGCAAGACAACCGCGATGAACTGCTGCGAAGGGTCGAGCGCCGCACCGCCAGCCTGATGCGTGCCAAGGATGAAGCCGAAGCGGCCAACCTTGCGAAATCACGGTTCCTGGCGACCATGAGCCACGAACTGCGCACGCCGCTCAACGGCATCCTTGGCATGGCCGAGTTGCTGCGTGACGCCCACTTGGATGAGCGCAACGGCAAACGTCTGGATGCGTTGTACAAGGCGGGCGAAGGGTTGTTGTCGATTCTCAATGAAGTGCTGTATTTCGCTCGATTGGAGGAGGGCGTCAGCCACCCGGAACCGGTCGACTTTTCCCTCCGGCGGTTGCTCGACGAGGTGCTGACGCTGCTTGAACCGCGCGCGCTGAGCAACAACACGACGCTGCACTGCCGGATGGATCCGCAAGTCGCTGGTCGCCACCGCGGCGCCGAACAATTCTTGCGTCAGGTATTGAGCAACTTGCTGGCCAACGCGATCAAGTTCACCGAAGGTGGAGAGGTCAGAGTCGAGGTCGTGCTGCTGGCTCCCAACCCGCAACAGACCGGGCAACGGCTGCGCCTGAGCGTGACGGACAACGGCATCGGCATTGCGCCGGCGGTGCAGGATAAGATTTTCGAGCGCTTCACGCAGGCCAGCGAGGAGGTGGCGCAACGCTTCGGCGGAACCGGTCTCGGATTGGCCATTTGCAAACATCTGGTGGAGCAGTTGGGCGGGCAGATCGGTGTTGAAAGCCAGGTCGGGCAGGGCAGCTGTTTCTGGTTTGAAGTGACGTTGCAACCGTCGACCGGCACCACCGAGGTGGCGTCAAGCAGCGAACCCGGCAGGTCGCTGAAGATTCTGGTGGTCGAGGACGTGGCGCTGAACCGTGAAGTGGTCAGCGGCTTGCTGCAACGGGACGGGCATCAGGTCTGGCTCGCCGAAGACGGCGAGCAGGCGCTGATGCAATGCGCCGGGCAGACGTTCGATTTGATCCTGCTCGACGTGCACCTGCCGGGTATCAGTGGCGTCGAGTTGTGCACATTGATTCGCGGCACCGAAGGCCCGAACCGCCAATGCCGAATCTTCGCCCTGACCGCCAGTGTGCAACCGGCGCTGGTGCGCGGTTATCTGGATGCCGGGATGGACGGCATTCTCGCCAAACCTCTGAAGCTCGACAATCTGCGTCAGGCCCTGGCCGGGCATTCACCAATACCCACGCCGCAGCCTGTTGACGAGGCAATGGATTGGCCGCTGCTGGACACCCACCGCACCTTGCTCGGTGAACAGAAACTCCAGGGATTGCTGGCGGTGTTGCGCGATTCGATCAGCCAGCATCGCGAAGCGCTCACGGAAGCGATCGAGGCCGACGATTGCACCGAAGTCGCTCACTTGGCGCATCGCTTGGCCGGCAGCAGCGACTCATTGGGCTTTCGTGCATTGGCCACTGTGCTGCGCGCGCTGGAAGAGGCTGCGCTGGTCAACGACGAATCAAGGTTGCGGATATTGGCACCGCAGGTTCACGCGCACTTGCAGCATTCGCAACAGACGCTGACCGACCTGCTACACCCCTGACATACAAGTTCGTTACGACTTTTTACAACTTCGAGCGTTAAGGTCAACGGGAGCTTACATGGCCTTCCAATAATCGAGATAACCGCCACAGCGCGGTCTTCGAAGCTTATTGGAGATAATAATAATGAACCGCCGTAAAGCTGATCCCTCCTCGCGCCACGCGCACCTTGCTGATGGGGTGCGGACATGAGCGAATCTATCGAACGTAATGGCATCCACCTGACCCGTGCTTTAAAAAGCCGACACATTTTCATGTTGTCCCTGGGGGGCGTGATCGGCACGGGGTTGTTTATGGGCTCCGGAGTGACGATCAATCAGGGCGGGCCGGTGGGGGCGATTCTCGCTTACCTGGTCGCCGGTTTCCTGATGTACCTGGTGATGGTGTGCCTGGGCGAATTGTCCGTGCAAATGCCGGTGTCCGGCTCGTTTCAAACCCACGCGACCAAGTTCATCGGGCCGGCCACCGGCTTCATGATCGGCTGGGTGTACTGGATGAGTTGGGCGACCACCGTGGGCCTGGAGTTCACGGCGGCAGGCATGCTGATGGAACGCTGGTTTCCAACCATTCCGATCTGGTACTGGTCGGCGCTGTTCGTGGTGGTGCTGTTCGGCCTGAATGCGTTGGCCACACGCGCTTTTGGTGAAGCGGAATACTGGTTTTCCGGGATCAAGGTCGCGGCGATCCTCGGGTTTATTGTGGTCGGCGTGCTGGTGATTTTCGGCGCGATCCCACTGACCAGCGGCGCACCGGCACCGATGATGACCAACCTGATCGGCGACTCGCTGTTCCCCAACGGTTTGTCGGCGGTGTTCGCAGTGATGATGACTGTGGTCTACGCCTTCCAGGGCTGCGAGATCATGGGCGTGGCCGCCGGCGAAACCGATCAGCCGGAAAAAAGCATCCCGCGTGCCGTGCGCAACGTGGTGTTTCGCGTGTTGATTTTCTATGTGCTGGCGATCGTGGTGCTGTCGGCAATCGTGCCGTGGCAGCAGGCCGGGTTGATGGAAAGTCCGTTCGTTCAAGTGTTCGACATGGTCGGCATTCCTTATGCGGCTGACTTGATGAACTTTGTGATTCTTACGGCGATTCTGTCGGTGGGTAACTCGGGCCTGTATGCCTCTACGCGCATTCTGTGGGCGATGTCCAAGACCGGCATGGCGCCGAAAAGCCTGTCGCCGTTGAGCAAGCGCGGCGTGCCGTTGCGGGCGCTGAGCATCACCTTGTGCTTCGCGCTGGTGTCGTTGATGACCAGCTTCGTCGCGGCGGACACGCTGTTCATGGTGTTGATGGCGGTGAGCGGCATGTCGGGCACGGTGACCTGGATCGTGATCGCGCTGGCGCAGTACAAATTCCGCAAGGCTTACCTGCGCGATGGCGGCAAGCTCAGCGACTTGAAATACCGCGCGCCGTGGTTCCCGCTGTTGCCGCTGACATGCATTGCGTTGTGCTGTTCGCTGTTCGTGTTCCTGGCATTGGATGAAACGCAGCGCCCTTCGCTGTATTGGGGCTTCGGGTTTATCGCGGTGTGCTACGCCGCGTACTTCCTGACTCAACGCAAGCGCCAGGCGGTGCTGGCACCGAGCTTGCCGACGGCGTAACCGCACACACCAAGACAAAACCCCATGGGAGCAAGCCGTGGCGAGAGGATCAATCCCCTCGCCACGGCTTGCTCCCATCGTTGTTTTTGGTGGGTTACGCGCTGTAGGCAGTTGTTCAAAGTTGTAACAGCGCAGTCGTCGCATGGCTGGATGTCAGAACTTAAGCCAACAAAATCAATTACTTACTAAGTAAGAGCAGCTGTTACAGCCCGTTCTTCAGCCAATTGCCGTCTTGCTGAACACTCGTTTAGTATTGCCCTAAGTCGCACCACCTCACGCCAAACACAATAATTCGAGGATTCGCATGACTACTCACATTTCTCTGCTGTGCCAAGTAAAAGCCGGCGTGGCCTGGATCACCCTCGATCGCCCCGATCAGCGTAATGCGCTGGACATTCCGACCCTGAAAAACCTGCACGCCGTGCTCGATGAGTTCAACGCCGATCCCTCCGTTCGGGTCGTGGTGCTGACCGGCAGCGGCCGCAGTTTCTGTTCCGGCGCGGATCTCGCCGAGTGGGCCGATGCCGAAGCCCGTGGCGCCCTCGAAAGCTACGGCTGGACCGAAACCGCCCATGCATTGATGAGCCGTTTGTACAGCCTGGAAAAACCGACCATCGCCGCCATCAACGGCACCGCCGTCGGCGCCGGGATGGACCTGACGCTGTGCTGCGACCTGCGCATCGCCGCGCAATCGGCGCGCTTCAAGGCCGGCTACACCAGCATGGCCTACTCGCCGGACGCCGGTGCCAGCTGGCATCTGCCGCGCCTGATCGGCACCGAACAAGCCAAGCGCCTGCTGTTCCTCGACGAGTTGTGGGGCGCCGACCGTGCCTTGGCCGCCGGTCTCGTCGGCGAAGTCTGCGCCGATGAACAACTGCACGACGTGACCACCGAATTGGCCACGCGCCTGGCCAACGGCCCGACGTTCGCTTTCGCCCAGACCAAAAAACTCATGCGCGAAGGCGCCCAGCGCAGCCTGCCGGAGCAACTGCAAGCCGAGCTCGCCGCCGGCCTGCTTTGCGGTCGCAGCAAAGACGGCGCCGAAGCCTTGCGCGCCGCCATCGAAAAACGCCCGGCACACTTCAGCGGCCAATAGGCTCGATGACTGGCCTCGTACACCTACTCAGCACATGAACAACAGGTAGCCCCATGAATTTCCAACTGACCCAAGAACAAGACATGTTGGTGGACGCGGTACGCAGCTTTGTCGCCAAGGAACTGCTGCCTCATGAGGAAGCGGTCGACCGCGCCGACGAAGTCTCCCCGGAGCTGGCGGCACAGATCCGTGGCAAGGCGATTGCGGCAGGTTTCTATGCCTTCAACATGCCCGAAGAAGTGGGCGGTGGCGGCCTCGATTACCTGTCCCAGGCGCTGATCGAGCGTGAACTGTCCAAGGTTTCGTGGGCGCTGCATGTGTTTGTCGCGCGGCCGTCGAAAATCCTCATGGCCTGCACCGGCGAGCAGATCAACGACTACCTGCTGCCGTGCATCCAGGGCGAGAAAATCGATTGCTTCGCGCTGACCGAGCCGGGTGCCGGTTCCGACGCCAACGCGATCAAGACCCGTGCCGTGCGCGACGGCGATGACTTCATTCTCAACGGCAGCAAGCACTTCATCAGCCACGCCGGTCACGCCGATTTCGCCATCGTTTTCGCGGTCACCGACACCTACGAACACAACGGCAAACAGCGCAACGCCGTGACGTCGTTCCTGGTCGACCGCGACACGCCGGGCATGACCATTCGCCGGGGGCCCAAGTGCGTGAGCAACCGCGGTTATCACACCTTTGAAATGTTCTTCGACGACTGCCGCGTCCCCGCCAATAAAGTGCTGGGGGAAGTGGGCAAGGGCTGGGACGTGGCCAACGCCTGGCTCACGGCCGGACGGGTGATGGTCGCCGCCAACTGCGTCGGCCAGGCGCAACGCGCGCTCGACGTGTCGCTGCAATGGGCCGCCGACCGCAAGCAGTTCGGCCAGCCGATCGGCACCTACCAGGGCATCTCGTTCAAGCTCGCCGACATGGTCACGCAGATCCGCGCCGCTGAACTGCTGACCTTGCACACCGCCTGGAAAATGGACCAGGGCACCATGACCGACGGCGAGGCCGGCATGGCCAAGTTGTTTGCCAGTGAAGTGCTCGGCAAGGTCGCCGATGAGGCGGTGCAGATTTTTGGCGGCATGGGCCTGATGGACGAATGCCCGGTGGAACGCATCTGGCGCAACGCGCGGATCGAGCGCGTCTGGGAAGGCACCTCGGAGATCCAGCGCCACATCATTTCCCGCGAATTGCTGCGGCCACTGTTGCGCTGACCGGTCGGGAGAATGGCTATGTCGCAAACGATTCGTGACAACCTAAAACGCATGCTCGCACCGCGCCACCTGGCGTTTATCGGTGGCCGCAGCATGGCCCGCGCGCTCAAGCGCTGCGCCGACGGCGGTTACCTTGGCGAGATGTGGCTGGTCAATCCGCAGCACGACAGCCTTGAAGGCGTGCCGTGTGTGCGCCGTATTGCCGATCTGCCGTGCGGCCCGGACGCGGTGTTCATCGCGACCAACCGCGAGCTGACCCTGACCTGCGTTGCCGAACTGGCCGCCAAGGGCGCAGGCGGGGCGATCTGCTACGCCTCCGGGTTCGCCGAAACCGGTGCCGAGGGCCAGGCCTTGCAGCAACAATTGCTCAAAGCCGCCGGCCACATGGCCTTGCTTGGCCCCAACTGTTACGGCCTGCTCGACTACTTGCACAGCTCCGCGCTGTGGCCGGTGGCCCATGGCGGAAAACCGGTGGAGAAGGGCGTCGCCGTCCTGACCCAAAGCGGTAACTTTGCCTACAACCTGTCCATGAGTGACCGCTCGCTACCAGTGGCTTACATGGCGTCGGTCGGCAATCAGGCGCAACTGGGCATCGCCGAATTGATGGACGTGTTGCTCGATGAGCCGCGCGTCACCGCCATCGGCTTGCACCTCGAAGGCCTGAAAAACGTCCCGGGTTTCGCCCGCGCGGCGCACAAGGCATTGGAGAAGGGTATTCCGATCATCGCCTTGAAAACCGGCGTGTCGCAGATCGGTGCCGAGCTGGCGCTGAGTCACACAAGCTCGCTGTCCGGTTCCGATGCGCTGTACGACAGTCTGTTTGCGCGCCTCGGCGTGATCCGCGTCAGCGGCCCGGTGAGTTTTGTCGAAACCTTGAAAGCGGCGGCGTGCGGCAAGTTGCCGGCGGGCAACAGCCTGATCGCACTGGCCTGTTCGGGAGGCGATGCCGGGCTGATTGCCGACTACGCCGAGCGCAACGAGCTGAGCTTGCCGAAACTCGACGAAGGCCAGCGCGATGAGCTGGCGCAAGTGCTGCCGAGCTACGCCAATCTGGTCAATCCGCTGGATTTCACCACGGCGATCTGGGGCGACGGCGAAGCCTTGAACCACATGCTCGACAGCGCCCTGCGCACCGAAGCCGATGCGGCGATGCTGGTGCTCGATTACCCGGCGCAATTTACCGGCGAACGCAAGGAATGCGACCTGCTGCTGGAGCTGTTCTGTGCAGCGCTGATCCGCCACGGCAAGACCGGTTTTGTCACCTCGGCTTTCCCGGAATTGCTGCCGGCCCACGCTCGCGAACGTCTGCATACCCAAGGCGTGGCGGCGTTGCAAGGCGTCGAAGACGGGCTGGCCGCGTGGGGTCGGATTGCTGGCTATCAACGCAACCGTCAGGCGCTGCTGGCGCTCGGTGAATCAGTGCTGGTGCCGCACTGCCCTCAGGCGCTGGAAGGCGAAGGTCGCTTGCTTAATGAGTGGGATTCGAAAAAAGCGTTGCGCGCCTTCGGCCTGCAGACGCCCAACGGCGTGTTGAGCTCACCGGACGAGGCGTTGAGCGACGCCAACGCGCTGGGTTATCCGTTGGTATTGAAAGCGGTCAGCTCCCAACTGCCGCACAAAACCGAAGCCGGCGCCGTGGCGTTGAACCTCAAGGACGGCGCCGCTCTCAACGCTGCCCTGGAAAAAATGCGCGCCAGCCTCGTCGATTACGCGCCGCACGTGCCGTTCGATCAGGTGCTGCTGGAGCCCATGGCCAAGCCGCCGTTGGCCGAGCTGATCGTCGGCATCAAACGCGAAAACGACTTCGGCCTGGCCCTGGTCATCGGCGCGGGCGGAATTCTGGTGGAGTTGCTCAAGGACAGTCGCAGCCTGTTGCTGCCCACCACCGATGGCGCCATTCGCCAAGCGTTATTGAGCCTGCGCAGCGCGGCGTTGCTGCAGGGTTTTCGCGGTCGCGACGCGGCGGATCTGGACGCGCTGGTGGCGGCGATTCGAGCGGTGGCCGATTACGCCTGCGAGAACGCCGGGCAGTTACTGGAACTTGATGTGAACCCATTGTTGGTCGGTGCCGATGGCACGACTGCGGTCGATGCGTTGATTCGCCTCGGCCACGAGTGAGGACGTGAATATGCAAAGCACAACATTGACCGGCGGCCAGGCCCTGGTCCGCCTGCTGGCCAACTACGGCGTCGACACCGTGTTCGGCATCCCCGGCGTACACACGCTGGAGTTGTACCGTGGCCTGCCCGGCAGCGGCATTCGCCATGTGCTGACGCGCCATGAGCAAGGCGCCAGTTTCATGGCCGACGGCTACGCCCGAGTCAGCGGAAAACCGGGTGTGTGCTTCATCATCACCGGGCCGGGCGTGACCAATGCCGCGACCGGCATCGGCCAGGCCTATGCCGACTCGATTCCGATGCTGGTGATATCCAGCGTCAACCACACCGCCAGCCTTGGTAAAGGTTGGGGGTGCCTGCACGAAACCCAGGACCAGCGCGCAATTACCGCGCCGATCACGGCGTTTTCGGCGGTAGCCCTTAGCGCCGAGGACCTGCCTGAACTGATCGCCCGTGCCTACGCGGTGTTTGACAGTGAACGTCCGCGCCCGGTGCACATTTCCGTGCCGCTCGACGTGCTGTCGGCAAAGGTCAGCCGCGACTGGAGCAATGAAGTGGTGCGTCGCCCGAGCCGTGGCGTGCCGGCCGCTACGGCGCTGGATCTGGCCGTGGCCAAACTGCAAAGCGCCAAACGGCCGATGATCATCGCCGGCGGTGGCGCATTGAATGCGCAGCAGCAAGTGCATGAACTCAGCACCCGACTCGCCGCGCCGCTGTTTACCAGCGTGGCCGGCAAAGGCCTGTTGCCGCCGGATGCACCCCTCAATGCCGGCTCGACCCTGTGCGTCGAGCCGGGCTGGCAACTCATCGCCGAGGCGGACGTAGTGCTGGCCGTTGGCACCGAAATGGCCGACACCGATTTCTGGCGCGAGCGTCTGCCGCTGAATGCCGAGCTGCTGCGCGTGGACATCGACCCGCGCAAGTTCAACGATTTCTACCCGTGCGCGGTGGCGCTGCCAGGCGATGCGCAACACACCCTCGCCGCGTTGCTGGAACGTCTGTCGCCCGCCAATCGCGATGCCAGTGCAGCGATCGCGTCCGTCGCAGCGCTGCGTGAAGCGGTGCAAAACAGCCACGGCCCCTTGCAGTCGATCCATCAAGCGATACTCGAACGTATCGCTGCGGAGCTGCCGGACGATGCCTTCATCAGCACCGACATGACCCAACTGGCCTACACCGGCAACTACGCCTTCAACAGCCTGGCACCACGCAGCTGGTTGCATCCGACCGGCTACGGCACGCTGGGTTATGGCTTGCCGGCGGGCATCGGCGCCAAGTTCGGCGCGCCGCAGCGGCCGGGTCTGGTGCTGGTTGGCGACGGCGGTTTTCTCTACACCGCGCAGGAACTGGCCACCGCCGTCGAAGAGCTGGACAGTCCGCTGGTGGTGTTGCTCTGGAACAACGACGCGCTGGGACAGATCCGCGACGACATGATCGGGCTGGATATCGAGCCGATTGGCGTTCTGCCGCGCAACCCGGACTTTGCCGCCCTTGCCCGTGCGTTCGGTTGCACGGTCAGCGAGCCGCAAAGCCTGGCCGAGTTGCAAACCGACTTGCGCCACGGCTTCAAGCGCAACGGCGTGACCCTGATCGAACTCAAGCACGCGTGCGCGCAGTGACTCCAATTTTGTAAAAAGGATACCGCCATGCGCTTTTCCGATCTGACTCAACGCATCGCCGGTGACGGCGCTGCCGCCTGGGACATCCACTACCGCGCTTTGGCGCTGAAAGAGCAGGGCGAAGACATTCTGCTGCTGTCAGTCGGCGACCCGGATTTCGACACCCCGGTGCCGATTGTGCAGGCGGCCATCGACAGCCTGTTGTCCGGCAACACCCACTACGCCGACGTGCGTGGCAAACGCGCACTGCGTGAAAGCATCGCCCGGCATTACGCCAAACGCAGTGGCCAGCACGTTTCGGCGGAGCAGGTCACCGTGCTCGCCGGGGCGCAATGCGCGTTGTTCTGCGTGGCGCAGTGCGTACTGAATCCGGGCGACGAAGTGCTCGTCGCCGAGCCGATGTACGTCACTTATGAAGCCGTGTTCGGTGCCTGCGGTGCGGTGGTGATTCCGGTGCCGGTGCGTTCCGAAAACGGGTTTCGGGTGTTGCCCGAAGACGTCGCCACCCGCATCACGCCGCGTACCCGCGCGCTGGCACTGAACAGTCCACACAACCCGTCCGGCGCCAGTTTGTCGCGCAGCACCTGGCAGGCGCTTGCAGATTTATGCATCACCCACGACCTGTGGCTGATTTCCGATGAGGTCTACAGCGAGTTGCTGTTCGACGGCGAACACATCAGTCCGGCGAGTTTGCCGGGCATGGCCGAGCGCACCGCGACACTCAATAGCCTGTCGAAATCCCACGCCATGACCGGCTGGCGCATCGGCTGGTCAATCGCGCCACCGGCGCTGGCCGAGCACCTGGAAAACCTCGCGCTGTGCATGCTCTACGGTTTGCCGGACTTCGTGCAGGACGCCGCCGTCGTCGCGCTGGAAAGCAACTTGCCGGAACTGGACACGATGCGCGAAGCCTATCGCCAACGCCGCGATCTGGTCTGCGAATGCCTGGCCGACTGCCCCGGCGTGCGGGCCTTGAAACCCGATGGCGGAATGTTCGTGATGGTCGATATCCGCGACACCGGGCTCAGCGCCCAAGCGTTTGCCGACCGCTTGCTCGACCGTCATGGCGTGTCGGTGCTGGCCGGTGAAGCCTTCGGTCCGAGCGCAGCCGGGCATATTCGCCTTGGCCTGGTGCTGGGCGCAGAACCCTTGCGTGACGCCTGCCAGCGAATCACCCGTTGCGCCACTGAACTGATGGAAGCCCATGTCTATGCATAACCACAAGACGCTGTTTATCGATGGCCGCTGGCAGACCCCGTCGGGGCAGGGCATCGCCGAGGTCATCAATCCGGCCACTGAAGAGGTCGCAGGTTCGGTGCCGCTGGGCGATGAGCGCGATGTCGACAACGCGGTGGCTGCGGCGCGCCGGGCCTTCGGTCCATGGTCGCGGACGCCGTCGAGTGTTCGCGCCGGTTACCTGCGTGCCCTCGCCGACCAGTTAAGTGCCCGGGCCGATGAAATGGCTGCGGTCATCACCACCGAGTTGGGGATGCCGGTGCAATGGTGCCGTTCGGTGCAGGTCGACGGGCCCATCATCGGCCTGGAGCAATACGTCGAACTCGCCGGCTTGATGGATGAAGTGCGCGAGGTCGGTAATTCGCTGGTCATCCGCGAGGCGGTCGGTGTGTGCGCCTTCATCAATCCGTGGAACTACCCGCTGCATCAACTGATCGGCAAGCTCGCCCCGGCGCTGGCCGCCGGTTGCACTGTGGTGGTCAAGCCGAGTCAGGAAACGCCGTTGCATGCCTTTTTGCTGGCGCAGATGATCGAAGCGATCGGCTTGCCGGCCGGCGTATTCAATCTGGTCAGCGGACCAGGATCGAAAGTCGGCGAAGCGCTGGCCAAGCACCCGGACGTGGACATGGTGTCGTTCACCGGCTCCACCGGCGCCGGGGTTCGCGTGGCACAAGCGGCGGCGCCTTCGGTGAAGCGCGTGTGCCTGGAACTGGGCGGCAAGTCGCCGCTGTTGATTGCCGAGGATGCCGATCTGGCTGCCGCCGTGCGCTACGGCGTGCAGGACGTGATGATCAACTCGGGGCAGACCTGCACTGCGTTGACCCGAATGTTGCTGCCGGCCAGTCGTTACGCCGAGGCCGTGGAACTGGCGATTGCCGAAACCCAAAGCCTGCGCATGGGCGATCCGCTGGACCCGCAGAGTTTCCTCGGGCCGATGTGCTCGGCGGCGCAGCGTCGCACCGTGCATGACTACATTCAGGCCGGACAACAAGAAGGCGCGCGGCTGGTTTTCGGCGGCGAAACAGCGCAAGCGTTTGAACGCGGTTACTACGTCAGTCCAACGCTGTTCGCCGATGTCGATAACCGCATGCGCATCGCCCAGGAAGAAATCTTCGGGCCGGTGCTGTGCCTGATTCCCTACACCGATGAAGCGCAAGGGATTCAGATCGCCAACGATTCGCCGTTTGGCTTGTCCAGCGGTGTCTGGGCCGGCAGCACCGAACGCGCCTTGCAACTCGGGCGTCAGTTGCGTGCCGGGCAATGCTTTCTCAACGGCGCGGCGTTCAATTATCAGGCGCCGTTCGGCGGCTACAAACAGTCAGGCAATGGCCGGGAGTGGGGAGAAGAAGGGCTCAATGAATTTGTGGAAGTGAAGGCGATCCAGGTGTGACCGTTGACGATTCAAACGATCTGCGCACGGTTATCGCCCACCCATAAAACCTGTAAACGTTTAGGAAATTGCCATGAAAGTCTTGATTGTCCACGCTCACCCGGAGCCGAAATCCTTTACCGCCGCCCTGCGTGACCAGGCGGTGACGACGCTTGAGGCTCAGGGGCATGAGGTCCGGGTCAGCGACCTGTACGCGATGAACTGGAACCCGGTGGCCAGTGCCGATGACTTTTCCTCGCGGGAGAACCCCGAGTACCTGGTGTACGCGCTGGAGCAACGCCTTGGGGTGAAGCGCCAGTCGCTGGCGCCGGACATCCAGCAAGAACTCGACAAACTGCTGTGGGCTGACTTGCTGATCCTGAACTTCCCGATTTTCTGGTTCTCCGCCCCGGCGATGCTCAAGGGCTGGATTGATCGGGTGTTGGTGTCGGGTATTTGCTACGGCGGCAAACGTTTTTACGACCAGGGCGGATTGAGCGGCAAGAAGGCGCTGGTTACCGTCACCCTGGGCGGCCGTGAGCATATGTTCGGTGATGGCGCGATTCATGGTCCGCTGGAGGATATGTTGCGGCCGATCCTGCGTGGCACGCTGGCCTATGTCGGGTTTGACGTGCTGGAGCCGTTCGTGGCCTGGCATGTGCCGTACATCAGTGACGAAGCACGCAAAGATTTCCTGCAGGGTTATCAGCAGCGTCTGGAGCATCTGAGTGATGACCGGCCGATGCAGTTTCCGCGCTTGTCGCAGTTTGATGAGGCGTTGTATCCGTTGCCTGGTTGAAAGGGGCTTTTGGCGGGGGCTTGAGGATGTGTTTTCCGGCCCCATCGCGAGCAGGCTCGCTCTTACAGAGGGTTTGTGTACGCCACAGATCTCCTGTGGGAGCGAGCCTGCTCGCGAAGGGGCCAGCGAGTTCAACCCCGAAAAACGAAATATGCCGAAGCTGTTCCCGATCACTGAACAGGTTCGGCAGAGGTGATCGGGTTTAAATTTCCTTCACCGGCGTTTCACCCTCAACCCCTTTGATCAACCCGATGGCATGCAGGCAATCCGCCTTGTTCACATACGACTCGCCACTGGCGATCGTCTCGTGGTTCCCCGCCCTCAAGCGCCAGCGCCATTGTCCTTTGCCGGTGCTCGGCGTGCCTTTGGATTGCCTGTAAATCTCGAAATACATTCTGCTCGCTCCATGCGATGGGTCATCGCGACAACCTGTGTGTCGCATCGGGGGCAAGCCTAGCGGAGCTGGGTTTTTTGGCCATCAGGCATTTGTTTCCAGGCATTTGAAAATATTTCAGCCCGCGCTGCCGGGTCGGTGTGGATGGCCAAAACCCCCGCAGTTTCGCCCTTGCATCACCTCCCTCGGTCCTGCTTAATACGACACGGCTCATGGCGTCGAGCAGCTGTCGACGACCTCGGATTGTAGAAAAATCACTATAAAAAAAGAGCAATCAATTGACTCATCAGCACGGAACGCAACTGACCGGGCATGTGCAGCTTTCGCTCGTGATCCCGGTTTTCAATGAGGCGGCGACCATTGATTTGTTCATCGCGCGGATCACTGACGTCTTCAAGGATGAAACGCTGATCGGTCTGGAAATGGTGTTCGTCAACGACGGCAGCACCGACACCACGCTCGACCTGCTGCTGGAGCGCCAACAGACCGATTCGCGCCTGCGCATCGTCGATCTGAGCCGCAATTTCGGCAAGGAAGCGGCCCTGACCGCCGGCTTGCAGACCGCCACCGGCCAGGTGGTGGTGCCAATCGACGTCGATTTGCAGGACCCGCCTGAAGTGATCCTCGAGATGATCGCCCTTTGGCGTGAAGGCTATGAAGTGGTGCTGGGTCATCGTGTGAGTCGTAAGACCGACTCCTGGGCCAAGCAAACCTCGGCCAACTGGTTTTATCGCCTGCACAACAAAATCGCTGAGCAACATCTGCCGGAAAACGTCGGCGATTTTCGGCTGATGGACCGTTGTGTGGTGGACGCCCTGCAAACCCTGCCCGAGTCCCGGCGCTTCATGAAAGGCCTGTTTGCCTGGGTCGGGTTTCGCACGACGCATGTGAACTACGAGCGCCTTGAACGGGTGGCGGGGGCGAGCAAGTTCAACGGCTGGCGGTTGTGGAACTTCGCGCTGGAAGGCATCACCAGTTTCAGCACCGAACCGCTGCGCATCTGGACGTATCTGGGGCTGTTCGTCTCGCTGATCTCGTTCTCGTTTGCCATTTTCATCATCTTGCGAACCTTGATTTCCGGTGTCGATTTGCCGGGTTATGCGTCGCTGATGGTCGCCGTCACGTTTCTGGGCGGCCTGCAATTGATCGGCATCGGCGTGCTGGGTGAATACCTGGGCCGCACGTATATCGAGTCAAAACGCCGCCCGGTGTATCTGGTGCGGCGTGTCTACGACCCCAAGGACTGAACCATGGATCTCAAGGAAACCGACATCCTCGGTTCGAGCATCGACCAGCACTGGTATTACGCCTCCAAAGCGGCGGCCACCACGCGAATGCTGGGTAACACGCCGGTCACAAGGATTCTCGACGTAGGCGCGGGCTCCGGATTCTTTTCCCACCATTTGCTGAGGCATTCGGCGGCCCGTGAAGCCTGGTGCGTCGACATCAGTTACGACCAGGATTCGGACGCCACCACCGCCGGTAAACCGGTGCATTACCGTCGCGGCATCGACTCGGTGGATGCCGATCTGGTGCTGCTGATGGATGTGCTGGAACATGTCGATGACGACGTCGGGTTGCTCAAGGCTTACGTCGATAAAGTCCCCTCCGGCAGCCGTTTCCTGATGACGGTGCCAGCGTTCCAGTTTCTCTGGAGCGGGCACGATGACTTCCTGGAGCACAAGCGCCGCTACACCTTGGCGCAGCTGGAAACGGTGGCCCGGGACGCCGGTTTGAACGTGAAACAGGGGGCTTACTACTTCGGCCTGGTGTTCCCGATTGCTGCGACCCTGCGCTTGTTGCCCAAGGGCGCACAACCGTCGCCACCACGCTCGCAACTCAAGCAGCACCATCCACTGGTGAATACGGTTTTGAAGACGCTGTGCCGCGTCGAACTGCCCTTCATGGGCGCGAATCGTCTGGCCGGATTGACCGTGTTTGTCCTGGCGCAGAAGCCGTGACGTCAGCCGAAAAATCCGCCCTGATCCAGCGAGGCCTGCGTTTTGCCGTGACCGGGCTGTTCGTCACGGCCCTGCATGCGCTGGTGGCCGTGTTGTTCATCCATTACGTGCTGCCGTTGCCGCCCTTGGCCAACGGCGCGGCGTTTGCCGTGGCGACCGTGGTGTCTTACCTGATCAATACCACGTGGAGCTTTTCCGCCCGTTTGCACGGCAAAACGCTGCTGCGCTTCATGATGGTTTCCGCTGCCGGATTCCTGCTGGCGATGCTGGTGGCCTGGGCTGCGCAAATGGCCGGGCTGCATTATTTGCTGGGGATTGGCGCAGTGGCGCTGACTCTTCCGGCCTTCACCTTTGTATTGCATAACTTCTGGACGTATCGATGAAGGATTTCGCTAAACGCCTGCCGCTCGACCTGGTGCCCCTGTTGATCGGTGTTCTGGCCTTTTTCATCGTCGTTGGGCCAAGAGCGCTAAACCCGCAGAACATCGCGTGGCTGGGCAACGGGGACCCGGCAACGCACTATCTGGGATCGGTGTTTTTTCGGCAGTCGCCGTGGACGTTTCCCCTCGGGCTCAATCCGTCCTATGGGCTGGAGTTGAGCAATGGCATCATTTTCTCTGATTCCAATCCGCTGCTGGCCTTCCTGTTCAAACCGTTCGCCTCGCTGTTGCCGATGCCTTTTCAGTATTTTGGTCTCTGGCTCCTGACCTGCTTCGTCCTGCAGGCGTGGTTCGCCTGGAAACTGGTCGGGCTAATTTCTTCGCACGTCGGTGTACGGGCCGTGAGTACGGCGTTATTCCTTTTCGTTCCGCCGATGCTCATGCGCATGCCCTTTCATTTGTCCCTGGGTGGTCATTTTCTTGTTTTGGCCTCGTTGTACCTGGGGCTGCATCCGCAACTGCAGCGTCGACGTCTGTGCTGGGGGGCGTTGCTGGCGGCGGCCGCGTTGGTTCATGCTTACTTTTTGGCGATGGTTGCAGTGATCTGGATGGCCAATCTCGCTACCGGTTGGTCCAGGAAAGAACTGACGCTACGGTCGGCGTTAATCGAATTCATTACGCTGTTTTCGTTGGTCAGTTTTTGCTGTTGGCAGGCGGGGTATTTTTCGGTGGGCGGCGACAGCGCGATATCCGATGGTTTTGGCATGTACGCCATGAACCTGCTGTCACTGTTCGACTCAGGGAACTGGTCCTATTTACTGAAGGATCTGCCCGGTGTTCAAGGGTTCGGTGACGGCGAAGGGTTTGTCTTTCTCGGACTTGGGCTGATCACGCTGGGCATCTGTGCCGTGGTCGGTTTACTTCAAGGTCATACCGGCTTCAGGCAACAACTGGGGCGGCGCCCCTTTATACTGTTGGCGCTGGTGGGGCTGACTGTTTTCGCGATATCAAACCATGTGGCCATGGGCTTGCTGGAGTTCACCTATCCGCTGCCGCCGGTGGTGATTTCCATCGTCAACATCTTCCGCGCCTCGGGCCGGATGTTTTGGCCGGTGTACTACGCGATTATCTTCGCCATCCTTTTCCTCGTGATTCGCGCCAATACACCCCGCACCGCTGTGAGCTTGCTGTCACTGGCGCTACTGATTCAGGTGCTGGACACTCACGCCGGCTGGATGGTGGTTCGCAAGCAATTGATGATTGAACCCGCTACGAAGTGGGCATCGCCCATGGTCGATCCATTCTGGGAAAGTGCCGCGGCCCATTACCGGAACATTCGCTGGATTGTTCCGCAGAATCTCTCCCCGCACTGGATGGCGGTGGCTGATTTTGCCGGCGCCCATGGCATGGCAACGAATGCGGTTTACCTTGGGCGAATGGACACTGCCAATTGGAAACGCGCCGACCGGGAGACGGCTGATGTAATGGCCTCCGGGAAGTATGATGCCGACACTTTG
Organism: Pseudomonas sp. FSL W5-0299; assembly: GCF_005930655.1. Classification (NCBI taxonomy): domain Bacteria; kingdom Pseudomonadati; phylum Pseudomonadota; class Gammaproteobacteria; order Pseudomonadales; family Pseudomonadaceae; genus Pseudomonas; species Pseudomonas sp. FSL W5-0299. The sequence continues at coordinate 11,620 of NZ_RXHX01000040.1, read as the reverse complement.
TATTTGCTGGATGAGCGTGCGCTGCTCCAGGCCGTAATGAACGTCGATACCTCAAAGGATCTGTTCACCCGGATTGATGGCTTCACTGTGTTGGCTCCGGGCTGGAAACAGTGCAGTGAGTGCCTGCAGGCGGCCCCGCAAATTAACCCGGTGGAGCTGGTTCCGTCCGTTGAACCCGGACAAAAAACGCCATTCAGCTACGGCAGCAAGGGCAGGGCGCTGCTGGCCAAGGGGTGGTCCGATTCCGAACTTTGGGGTACCTGGTCCGAAGGTGCCAGCGCTGAAGTCATGTTCCGGGCTCCGGCGCCCGTGCATTCCTTGCATCTGGAGACCACGGCGTTTTTACCTCCAGGTCATGCGAGACAGGGGGTTGTCATCAATATCAACGGCCTGCCGGCATTGAATGCCCAACTTGAGCAGGCCGATGGCAACATTATCGATGTGCGCCTCACCGCCGAGATGCAACAACGGGTATCGAGTCAGGGCGTGTTGAGTCTGCAATTGCAGTTTGCCGACGCCGTCAGCCCGAAACAATTCGGGATAGGACAGGACGAGCGAAAACTCGCGCTCGGATTGAAGACCTTGACGGTCAATTGAAAGCCAACGCACGTAGACGCCCCCGTCGCGCCTTTCTAAACTGCCCGCAGTGTTGGGGAACGGGGGCAAGGAATGAATCGCAACGAACTGCGCAAGGCTGACATCAACCTGATGGTGGTGTTCGAAACGTTGATGCTTGAGCGCAACGTCACGCGTGTGGCGGAGAAGCTGTTTCTCGGCCAGCCGACCATCAGTGCCGCGCTTAACCGCTTGCGGACGATGTTCAACGATCCACTGTTCATTCGCGTCGGCCATCGCATGGAGCCGACCGCGCGGGCCGAGGAAATCATCCTTCACCTGTCGCCAGCGCTGGACTCATTGTCAGTGGCCCTTAGCCTGACCCACGATTTTGATCCGGCCAGCAGCACCATGACCTTTCGCATCGGGCTGTCGGATGACGTCGAGTTCGGCCTGTTGCCGCCGCTGCTGCGCACCTTGCGCCAGGAAGCGCCGAAGGTGGTGTTCGTGGTTCAGCATGTCGATTACTGGCGCATTCCCGACTTGCTGGCCTCCGGTGATATCACGGTCGGCATCAGCCAGACCCGCGGCCTGCCAGCCAATGCCAAACGCAAGTTGTTGCGGCACATCCAGCCGAGCATTTTGCGCGCCGATGCCTCGGACACCCCGCTGACCCTCGATGAATATTGCGCACGACCGCACGTGCTGGTGTCGCACACCGCCAATGTCAGTGGCTACGCTGATGAATGGCTGGCGGAGATCGGCCGCACGCGCCAAGTCGTGCTGTCGGTGCCGCAGTACAGTTCGTTGCCGGCCTTGCTCGCCGGGACCGACCTGATCGCCAGCCTGCCGGATTACGCCGCCGAGGCGATGGCCGCCTCGGGTCAGTTATTCAAGGAAGCCTTTCCGTTCAAGACCCCGACACTGGACTTGTCCATGGTCTGGCTCAGCCATGTCGATACCGATCCGGCCGAACGCTGGTTGCGCGCGCGGCTGGAGGCGTTCATGAGTGAGCGCCTTGAATCGCCGCTGTCCAAATGAGTCGGACGACGCTGTGTTATATGTAGGTCCTTTCTGCACACTACCAGGAGCCAGACCATGCCCCACCTGCACATGGAATACACCGCCAACCTGCCTGAGCTTAACGCCGACATGGCGTTGATTCGGCTCAATAATGCCTTGGTGGCTTCCGGTCAGTTTGCTGCGGAGTTCGATATCAAGAGCCGTGCGGTGAAGGTCGAGACGTTCAAGATCGGCACGGCGATGGGGGAACGGGCGTTTGTGCATGTGAAGCTGGCGCTGCTGAGCGGTCGCTCGCCGCAGATCAAAAAACAGTTATCCGAGAGCCTGCTGACCGTGGTGCAGGAGCTGTGTGAATGGCCGTCGGGGGTTGAAGTCCAGTTGTGCGTGGAGATCCTCGACATCGACCGGGAGTCCTACACCAAAACGGCCATCGGCCACTGAGTTTCAGGCCATTTCCTGCTCGGCGCAGGCTTTGATCACCTGCTCGCGCAGCCACGTGTTGGCGCTGTCCTGATCGACACTTTGACTCCACTGCATGTCCAGGGTGAAACCCGGCAAGCCATTGGGCGCTTCGCAGTGATTGAAGATCGCCTCGTTGGCCAGCAATTGCTGGATACGGCGGGGCAACGTCAGAATGAAGTCAGTGCCGGTGATCATTTTCAGCGCCGCGCTGTAGCTGTTGGAGCGCGCGATAATCTGCCGTTTGTGCGCCTGTCGCGCCAGCCAGCCATCGACCATGTTGGTGGTGGAGGTCCACGGTGTCGGAAACACATGCCGGCGTTCGACAAACGCCTTCAGGCTTAAACGGGGTTCCAGTGGCGTGGCGCGTTTGTCGAAGACGCAGACCAGATCATCTTCGAGCAACAACCGGGATTTGAGGTCGCTGTGGCTGCGATGAAGATGGGGGCCAAAACAAATCACCAGGTCGAGGCTGCCATCGCGCAGGTCTTCGGCGGGGATGTCGGTTTCGAACTTGTGCATGTTGACCATCACCGGCAGGTCGGCGAAATCAAAGCTTTTCAACAGGCGCGGCAGGATCAACTGCTCGAAGTATTCCGGTGCGCAGATGTTGAACGTGACCGGTTGCAAGGTCGGGTCGAACGCCTGGGCGCCGGCATGGCAGAGGTTGATGCTTTCGAGGATCTTCAGCACGTGGGTGTACATGGTGCTGGCTTTGTAAGTGGGGCGCATACCCGTGCGGGTATTAATGAATAACTCGTCTTCAAAACTGGTGCGCAGTTTCTTCAGGCAGTAACTCACGGTGGACTGGCTGACGCACAGCGCCTCCGACACACCGGTGACGCTGCTTTGCTCATACACGGCGACAAACACCATGAGGTCTTGCATATCGAGCTTTCTAAGCAAGTTACTGTTCAGCATCCGTTCTGTCTCGCTGTGCTCCTTGCGCTGACTGTGCGCAAACGTGTGCGAACGATCCTAACGGAACGATGGTGCCAGGAGAATGCCCTGTAGGACGTTTCACAGTCACTTGTGGGACAGAAAATGTAACGAACACGACTTATGAATTTAATCCCACAAAACATGGCCGAAGGCCTTTACCCATGAGCGGTGGCAGGCACCGTGCGACAAGGTGTTGGACAACGTGCTCAGGTAGCGCCAGGAAATTGCCGGGCGTAATGCCGCGGATTGAAACGCAGGGCGATCAGGATCATCAGCGCCATGACACCGGTCAGGCACCACCAGGCCGATTCGAAGCTGCCCGACCGATCTCTGACCATCCCGGCCATCAGCGGCGAAAGACCGGCGATCAGGTAGCCGATGCCTTGTACGAAGGCCGTCAGCCCGCCGGCGCGTTGCGGGTTGTCGAGATGATCCAGCGACACAATCAGGCTCATCGGGAACAGACCGCCGATGCCCAGCCCCAACAGGCACGGCCACAGCAGGCTGAAGTGTTGCGGGCTGAGGATCAGCCCACAGAAACCGGCCATGATCAGCGCCAGCAACACCACCAGCACCAGGCGTCGGTCACGGCTGCGGTTGGCGATGGCGGGGGTCACCAGCCCGGACAGCACTTCCATGGCCGTCAAGAAGCCCAGCAGCAAACCGGCGTTTTGTTCGTTCCAGCCCTTTTCCACGTAGTACGGCGCCAGCCAGGCCAGCACACAGGTGTAGGACGCAGTGCCCAAACCGAAGAAGACGGCGAGTAACCAGGCGCGGGAATGAGTGAGGAACGATGTGTTGCGTGGTGCGAGTACCGTTGGCGCCGATGTCCCCGCACGCCCCAGGCCCCAGAACAGCAATGCCACCAGGGCCAGCGCGGCCCAGATTGCCAGGCCCGCGCGCCAACTGCCGGTACGGGCCATCACCAGGGGCGCAAACGAGGCCGCTATCGCCGCACCGCCCATGATCGACGTCACGTAGAGCCCCATGCACACGGCAACGTTGTCGCTGAACCTGGATTTGATCAGCGCCGGCATCAATGCCTGGATCAGCGCAATACCGATGCCGGCCAGCATGGCGCTGAGGATCAGTTCGGCGGCCGAGTCCACGAACAGCCGCGAGACCGTGGCCAGACCAATGATCGACAGTGAAATCACCACCGTGCGTTGTTCGCCAAGGCGTTGGCTGACGCTCAAGCCGAAGAACATCGCCAGCCCCATGGCCATGACCGGCAGCATGGTCAGCAGCGAGGCCAGGCTGAAACTCAACGGGATGTCCTCGCGAATGGCCGACAGCAAAGGCCCGACGGCCGCCATCGACGGACGCAGGTTCAGGGCGACGAGGAGGATGCTGACCATCAGCCAGAGGGCAGGGCGGGTAGTTGCGCGAACGTTTTCCATCAATCGGGCCTTGAAAAATCAGGAGCCGATTAGGCGCGCGAGGGCGGGAGGCCGCAAATCAGATTGTGCGCAGCGGTATTTAAAAATTAAATACCGGTGCCACACCGTGGATCCCCTGTTGGAGCGAGCCTGCTCGTGATAGCGGTGTTTCAGTCGATGCATGTGCTGACTGACACACCGCTATCGCGAGCAGGCTCGCTCCCACAGGGATCGGCGGTGTTTGGGAGAATGATTGTTTAGCCAGCCCACACCCAAAGTTCTTCAAATCCCGATTTAACGACCTGAGCGCCCGTGTGACGCTGCTGCTCATCTGTTTTCTGCGGTTATCTCTATGGACGGTTGTCCCGTCGCACTTCCCTCTGAATTAGCCTTCTGGGCGTTATGGCACTGCCGTCACGCACGCCCGCCGGATGCCTGCCTTTCCCGTTGACCCTTCTGACAGGTCCCGCGCTGTGCGCCGGGATCAAACCGGCAGCGCCTGCGCGTTTGCCTGACGCGGAAACAAGAGAATTCCCCATGAGTTGTGCCACGACCTCCTTCGCCACGAAGCAAGAAGCTTTGACCTTTCTCGAACAGAACCCGGATATCGAGATGTTCGAACTGTTCATCCTCGACAACAACGGCGTGCCACGGGGCAAGTTGCTGCATCGTGATGAACTGCTGGCGGTGTACGAAAGCGGACGGCCGTTGCCGAGTACCATTCTCGGCCTGACCATCAACGGCGATGACGTGGAAAACTCAGGCCTGGTCTGGGACGTCGGCGACATCGATTGCCGGGCGTACCCGATCAGCGGCAGTTTGACGCGCATGCCGTGGCGGTTGATTCCGACGGCGGCGGTACAGGTCAGCATGCACCCTAAGGAGGGGATGCCGGCGACGATTGCTGATCCGCGGCATCTGCTGGCGAAGGTGATCGAAGGCTTGCAGGCCGACGGTTATTACCCGGTGATGGCGGCGGAGCTGGAGTTCTATTTGCTCGATCAACAACGCGACAGCAACGGTCGGCCGCAACCGGCGCGGGACGTCGATGGCGGGCGCCCGCGCTCGACGCAGGTCTACGGCTTGCGTGAGCTGGAGCAGATCGAGCCGTTTCTGGCGGATCTCTACAGTGCCTGCAAACTGCAGGGCATTCCGGCGCGCACGGCGATTTCCGAATACGCGCCGGGGCAAGTGGAAATCACCCTCGAACACCGCACCGATGCCCTACAGGCGATGGACGAAGCGGTGCGTTACAAGCGGCTGGTCAAGGGTGTCGCGCATAAACACGGGATGGCCGCCTGCTTTATGGCCAAACCGTTCGATGACCTGGCGGGCACCGGCATGCACATGCACGTCAGCCTGGCGGACAAGGACGGCAACAACCTGTTCGCCAGCGAGTCCGCGGACGGCACGCCGCTGCTCAAACAGGCGGTCGGCGGCATGCTTAGCACCTTGCTCGATTCACTGCTGCTGTTCTGCCCGAACGCCAACTCCTACCGTCGATTCCAGACCAACAGCTATGCGCCGCTGGCAGCGACTTGGGGAGTGGACAACCGCACCGTGAGTTTGCGCGTACCCGGTGGCCCGGCGTTCTCGCGGCACATCGAGCACCGCATCTGCGGCGCCGACGCCAACCCGTATCTGGCCGCCGCAGCAATTCTGGCCGGCATCCATCGCGGCATTCGTGAGCAGCTCGACCCAGGCGCGCCCGTGGAAGGCAATGGTTACGCCCAGGCCACGGAGTTGTTGCCAACCGATTGGCTGACCACCTTGCGGGCGCTGGAAGGTTCGACCTGGGCGCGTGAAGCGTTCGGCGCGGAATTCCTCGGCGTGTACCTGGCGGTGAAGCGCGCCGAGTATCGGCAATTCATGGGCGAAGTTGGCGAGCAGGACTGGCGTTGGTATTTGCATCAGGCCTGAACAAAAGCTGAACCATTCTCAAATAAGTAAAAGTACCGAGTGGATAACAGGAGCCAACTAATCGTTGGCTTCTTTTTCACAAAAAATTGATGGTTGGCTGCCTAAAGTTAGTGCTGTCACGGTAAATGAAATTTTCACATTTGCCATGAACACTTCTTTTCAGGAATAGCCCATCACTATGTTGAAGTTCAAACCCGTGCGCCCGGAGTGGGTGACACTGATTGCCAGCGCCTTTCTGCTGATTGGCTTTAATCCAGTGCTCTGGCAGCGCTTGTTTGACATCACCGCCGCGGACGGTAAAGGCATCGTCATGCTTGTCGCCTTTGGCGTGATGATTCTGGCGGCCTTCAATATTGTGCTGACCTTTCTGGCGTTCCGCTACGTAATGAAGCCGGTCCTGATGCTGATGTTTATGGTCAGCGCGGGCGTGGCGTACTTCATGAGTCAATACGGTGTGCTGATTGACACCGGCATGTTGCGCAACTTCGCGCAAACCAACGCGACGGAAGTGCGTGACTTACTCTCACTGAAGTTGCTGATCTATATTCTTCTGCTCGGTGTTTTTCCTTCATGGTTGTTGTGGAAAGTTCCGGTTGATTACCGCCGCTGGCACCGTGAGTTGGTAAGTAAGGCGCTGGTGAGTGTTGCTTCAGTTACGGTGATCGGTGGTGTCGCGCTGGTGAACTATCAAGGGTTGTCTTCGTTGTTTCGCAATCACCATGAATTGCGCCTGATGGTGGTGCCGAGTAACTACATCGGTGCTTCGTTCGGCTTTCTGCGCGAGCAAGTAGTCTCTGCCCGGCAACCCTTCGTCAAGGTCGGTGAAGATGCCCAGCGAAATCCCGCCTGGCAAACCCACGGCCGTAAATCCCTGACAGTGCTGGTCGTCGGCGAAAGTGCCCGGGCCGAGAACTTCGGCATCCTCGGTTACGACCGCGACACCACCCCCAAACTGGACAAGGAACCCGGCCTGATCGCTTTCACCGACGTGCATTCCTGCGGCACGGAAACAGCCGTGTCCGTGCCGTGCATGTTCTCGAACATGGGCCGCAAGAATTACAACGCCAGCACCGCGAAGAATGAAGAGGGCTTGCTGGACGTGCTCAAGCGCGCCGGTCTCGACGTGATCTGGCGTGACAATCAATCGGGCTGTAAAGGCACGTGCGATCGGGTCACCCTCGATGACGTCAGCAACCTCAAGGACCCGGTGTTGTGCGCCAACAGTGAATGCCGCGACGAAATTCTCCTGCAAGGTCTGCAGCACTTCATCGACACGCTGGACAAGGACACCGTGCTGGTCCTGCACCAGATGGGCAGCCATGGCCCGGAATACTTCAAGCGTTACCCGAAAGAGTACGAACGCTTCACTCCCGTCTGTGAAAGCAACGCACTGAACAATTGCAGCCGCGAAAGTATCGTCAATGGCTACGACAACACGCTGGTGTACACCGACCACGTGCTGTCGACGTTGATTGATACGTTGCGCAGCAACCAGGACAAAGTCGATACCGCGATGGTTTACCTGTCGGACCACGGCGAGTCGCTGGGCGAGTACAACTTGTTCCTCCATGGCACGCCTTACATGCTGGCGCCGGAACAGCAGAAACGCGTGGCCATGCTGGCGTGGTTCTCCGACAGTTACCAAAAGTCGTTCTCCGTGGACACCCATTGCCTGCAACTGAGCCGCGACAAGCCGCTGAGCCAGGACAACTTGTTCCATTCGATGCTCGGTCTGCTGGAGGTCAACAGCAAAGTCTACGACCAGGGCCTGGATATGTTCGCGGGTTGCCGTGGCGCCGTGATCGACGGAGTGTTGGCCAAAGAGTAAGTGTGTCGACCTTTTTTTCACGGACCGGTCGTTAATCTGTGGCCGGTCTATTTCCTTACAAGAGTCATTGCACATGTCCGCGCAGCCCCCTTCCGCCATCGAGCTTGAGTTCGCCCGGCGCTACGATCAGGAACACGCCCGCGTCTGCCTTCAGCCGCGACCGCGTGGCCTGGCGGGGCGCATGGCGTTCTGGCGCGACGAGCAACTGGTGCGCAACGCGCTCAAGGTCGCCGGCGAACCGGGCCTGATGCTGGATGTGGCGTGCGGTGCCGGGCGTTACTGGCCGGTGTTGGCCGAGCACGCGAACCGGGTGATCCTCGCGTCCGACCCGTCGCAGGACATGCTCAACCACGCCCAGACACATCATTCGCAGAGTCTGCTCAAGCGAATCAAAACGTTCCAGAGTTCAGCCTTCACCCTCGGCTTGTCGGCGAACGCGGTCGACAGCATTTTTTGCATGCAACTGTTTCAGCATATCGACAGCCCGGAGCATCGGTTGGCCCTGCTGGCGGAGTTCCATCGTGTGAGTCGCGATACGGTGATTGTGGCGGTACGAGTCGATGCACATTTCAAGCTGCGCCGCCCAGGCACAACGGGCGCTCCCCCCCGGCAGCTGGCCGGCAAGGCCGAAGTCGAAGCCGAATTCAGGCAGGCGGGTTTCAGTTTGCTCAGTCATCAGGACTTCTTGCCCGGTTGTGCTCGGATGCGGGTCTATGTGCTGCGTAAGGTCGGTTAACCTCCGCTTGTCAGACATTTCTTGCCGTCTGGCAGGCATTTTCGCTAAAGCTCTTGTTCAGTGGATGCGCGGAAATCGCCGGGGGCGATATATACTGCGCGCCATTCTTCAAGGGAGAGCCGTGTGGCCATCGATATTCACTGGATTCGCGACAACGATAGCCTCGGTCAGTTTTGCGCCGAGTGGCAGCAGCTGCCATTCGTTGCCCTCGACACCGAATTCATGCGGGTCGACACCTTTTACCCGATCGCAGGCTTGCTGCAGATCGGTGATGGCGTACGCGCTTACCTGATTGACCCACTGACCATCGACAACTGGCAGCCTCTGGCCGCGTTGCTGGAAAACCCGGCCGTGGTCAAAGTCGTCCATGCGTGCAGCGAAGACCTCGAAGTATTGCTGCGTCTGACCGGCAGCCTGCCGGCGCCGCTGTTCGATACGCAACTGGCCGCCGCTTACCTGAACCTCGGCTTCTCGATGGGTTATTCGCGGTTGGTGCAGGAAGTGCTCGGCATTGACCTGCCCAAGGGCGAAACCCGTTCCGACTGGCTGCAACGTCCGCTGTCCGACACCCAGATCAGCTACGCCGCCGAAGATGCCTTGCACCTGGCGGAAGTTTTCATACAGCTGCGTCCGAAGCTGTCCGACGACAAGTACGCCTGGGTCCTGGAAGACGGCGCCGAGCTGGTGGCCAACCTGCGCCGCGAGATCGATCCCTACGAGGTCTATCGCGAAGCCAAGCTGGCCTGGAAGCTCTCCCGCGCCCAACTCGCCGTGTTGCGTGAACTCTGCGCCTGGCGTGAGCGTGAAGCCCGCGCCCGCGACCTGCCGCGCAATCGCATCGTCCGTGAGCACTCGCTGTGGCCGTTGGCACGCACGCAACCGGACAACCTCGGCGCGTTGGCGAAAATCGAAGACATGCACCCGCGTACCGTGCGTCAGGACGGCGAATTTCTGCTTGATCTGATCAAGCGCTCTGGCAGTGTGTCGCCAGATCAATGGCCGCCCGCCGTGCCGGAGCCATTGCCGGTGGACGCCGCCAATCTGGTCAAACAGCTGCGTGCGATCGGCCAGGCCGAAGCCGAGCGCCTGAACATTGCGCCGGAACTGATGCTGCGCAAGAAAACCCTGGAAGCGCTGCTCAAGAGTGGCTACCCCAACGGTCCTTACCAATTGCCTGATTCGCTGCGTGGCTGGCGCCGCGAATTGATGGGCCAGGCGCTGCTCGACAGCCTGGCCACCGCCGGAGAACAGCCTTGAAACGTATTTGCTCCATCTATCGAAGCCTGAAGAAAAACGAGATGTACCTCTATGTGCTCAAAAGCGATGCACTGGAGCGCGTCCCGGAAAGTCTGATGGCCGCCTTCGGCAAACCTCATCACGCTTTCGATCTGGTGCTGACCCCCGATCGCAAACTGTCGCGCGAGGACATCACCTTGGTCCTGGAAAACCTTGAGAAGCAGGGCTACCACCTGCAAATGCCACCGGCCGAAGACGAATACATCGAACACTTGCCGGAAGAATTGCTGCGACGCAACGACCCGATGTGATCGGCAGACAGGCTCTGTTCAGAGTCTGTGTGAAACACTGGAATGATTTTGGCGATGGCCAGGGCGACGGAGCGAAACTCCGTCGGCGGCCGTTTGCTCTGTTTTCGAAAGGTTTGAACCATGCGCGTTCTGATTGCTGAACACGACCACCCCGTGTACGCCCAACTGTTGCGCCAGGCTGCGCCTGATCTGGAAGTGCTGACCAGCGGCGACTCCGCCGAACTGGCCAGCCAGGCGGCCGACTGCCCGATCTGGCTGGGTCAGCCTGACCTGTTGGCGAACCTGTTGCGCCAGGGCCACCAGCCACAATGGCTGCAATCGACCTGGGCCGGCATCACGCCGCTGCTGGCCGACGGTTTGCGCCGCGATTACCGGCTGACGCGTGCGGTGGGGATTTTTGGTCAGGTCATGGCCGAATACGTCCTGACCTACATGCTTGGCCACGAGCGCGAAGTGCTGGCGCGGTTGGTCAGCCAGGTCGAGCGCAAGTGGGACAGTCGTCAGGGCCAGAGCCTGGCGGGACGCAAGGTGTTGATCGTCGGCACCGGTGACATCGGTCAGACCGTGGCAAAGTTCCTCGTGCCATTTGGTGTTGAGCTGTACGGTATCGCCAGCGAAGCCCGCGAGCAGGCGCCGTTTGTTGAAGTCGGCGTGCTGGCGGACTTGCCACGGCTGGTCGGTGAAGTGGATTTCGTCATCAATCTGCTGCCCAACACCCCCAATACCCACGACTTGTACGACGCGGCGCTGTTCAAGCAGTTCAAGCCGACCGGGTTGTTCATCAATGTCGGGCGCGGCGTGGCCGTGGTCGACGCGGATCTGGTGGAAGCCTTGAAAGAAGGGCATCTGGCGGGCGCGGTCATCGACGTTTGCCGTCAGGAGCCGCTGCCGCAGCGTCATCCATTCTGGACCGCCTGGGGCCTGCTGCTGACCGGCCACAGCTCGGCACCGACCTCGCCATCAATGATGGTCAAGCTGTTTGTCGAAAACTTGCGGGCGTATCAGGCGGGCGAGGCGTTGCGCGGGGAAGTCGACTTCAACCGCGGCTACTGAACCCACCGCTTACTCGGACAGTGTGCAAAACCTGTGGGAGCGAGCCTGCTCGCGATGGCGGTGTGACAGTCAACGTTGATGTTGAATGTGACGGCCTCATCGCGAGCAGGCTCGCTCCCACATGGGTTGTGCTGTGAATCCACTATTTTGTGAACACCAGGAATCAACTGTGGGAGCG